>JAEZMP010000239.1 GCA_023442215.1 Pseudomonadota bacterium | reverse complement strand
GGCCCTTCGGCGTGGCGAGCTGTTCCTGATCGATTCCGGCGCGCAGTATCAGGACGGCACCACGGACATCACCCGCACCGAGCCTGTCGGTGAGCCCACGGCCGAGATGCGCGATCGCTACACCCGCGTGCTGGCGGGGCATGTGGCGGTGGCGACGGCGCGGTTCCCGGTCGGCACCACCGGCGCCCAGCTCGATCCCCTGGCGCGGCTGCCGCTGTGGCAGGCGGGCCTCGATTTCGACCACGGCACCGGCCATGGCGTCGGCGTGTACCTGTCGGTGCACGAGGGGCCGCAGCGCATCGCCAAGGCAGGCAGCGCCACCCCGCTCGAGCCCGGCATGATCGTCTCCGACGAGCCGGGCTACTACAAGACCGGCGCCTACGGCATCCGCATCGAGAACCTGCTGCTCGTCACGCCCGCCGAGGTGCCGGCGGGCGGCGAGCGGCCCATGCTCGGCTTCGAGACGCTGACGCTTGCCCCTTACGACCGGCGCCTGATCGAGCCGTCGCTGCTGTCCTCCGCCGCGGTGGCGTGGATCGACGCCTATCATGCCCGGGTGCGCGGCGCGCTGTCGCCGCTTCTGCAGGGCGACGACCTCGCCTGGCTCATCGCGGCCACGGAGCCGCTCGGCCGCTAGGACCATCCCGTCCGGATCGAGCCGATCCGGACGACGGGAAATCGCTCGAGAGCCTATACCGGCCTGATCGCCGGGAACCGACGCGGCCGTTGCGCGGTTCTCTTTCCGGATGCCCCGAGGGGGCGCAAGGAAGGAAAGGGCGATATCATGCGCGGAATCCTGCTCTGGCTCGTCGGCGTGCCGATCCCGGTCATCATCCTGATCTATCTGCTGTTCCGATAAGCCATCCAAGCCCGCCCGTCGCCCGAGAGCGTCCTCAGACGGACGCTCTCGATCGACGAGGACATTCTCAAGCCTTTGAATCTTGAGCGATTTCTTGTCGATCTAATGAGTCCATCAGATCGGAAGCGCTCTAGCAGGCAACGTGCCGGCCGATGGCCGCGACGGCCACGCCGATAGCGACCACCGCCAGGATCGGCAGGCGGGCGAAGGCCGCGAGACCGGCAGCGGCCGCAGCGACCGCGTCGGCCGGCCCGCCCGTCAGGGCGGCCGGTGCGGCCAGAGCGGCCAGAACAGCCGGCGGCACGGCCTCGAAGGCGCGCTTCATCCGCCCCCGTGCCGCGAAGTTGCGCGGCACGATCAGGCCGGCCAGCCGCGTCGCCATTGTAGCGGTGGCCATGGCGAGAATCGCGAGAAAGGCGGCTGGATCGACGCTCACGTGTGTGTCTCCCCGTTGCCGTCGTCCCGTCCGCTCAGGAACGCGGCGGAAACGCCGGCCACCGCACCCGCCGCGATGGAAGCCGGTCCCGGCATGGCAAGGTGAACGGCGACCGCGGCAGCGATCGATGCCAGAACCGCCGGCACAAATCCCGGCCGTGAGCGGAACCCGGCAAGAAGACCGATGAAGGTTGCGGCGAACGCAAAGTCGAAGCCGTAGGCCGCCGGGTCACCGATCAGGGCGCCGACGAGACAGCCTCCCACCGTGAACATCAGCCATCCGACATAGAGCGTGACGCCGAGCCCGGCATAATAGGCCGGGGTCAGTGCCGTGCGCGCGGCGCGTTCCTCTGCGAACGCCCAGATCTCGTCCGCGAGCACCATGAGCGCGGCGATTTTTCCCCACATCGGAAAGCCGCCCATGCGACGCTGGATCGAGGCGCCCATCAGCACGTGGCGCAGGTTCACGATCAGCACCGCGAACCCGAGCGTCAGCCAGGGTGCCGGCGTCCGCCACAGGTCGAGCGCGACGAACTGGGCACCGCCGGCGAACACCAGCCCCGACATCAGCCCCACTTCGAGCGGCGACAGCCCCTTGGCCGCCCCGAGCGCCCCGAGCAGGAGCCCGAACGGCGAGGCGGCGACCAGCACCGGCAGGATCGCCGCCGCCCCCGCCAGAAATTCCGCGCGGGGCCCGGCTGCCGGGGGCGGTTCGCCTAGGCTCTCGAACGCGGCTGGACGGTCTTTATCGCCGCCGCGCAGCGGTATCGGCTTTTTTCCAGAGGCAGGCACGATCTTCGTCCTCGGCGTGAGCGGTCCCGACGTTCTGGCAGCGGGGCGGCGAAGCGTCTTGGACGAAAGTGACGCCGGGGCGGGAGGGCGCCGGCCCGATCGCCGGCTGCGATCACCTATCGCGGGCAGCGGCGCGGAACGTGCCCGGCGCGACGCCCACCCGCGCCTTGAAGGCGCGGTTCAGGTGGCTCTGGTCGCAGAACCCGCAGGTAACGGCCGCTTCGGCCGGGGGCGTTCCGTCGAGCAGCATCCTGCGGGCGGCGCGCACCCGCCGGTCGGTCAGCCACGCATGGGGCGTGAGGCCGGTTTCGCGCGCCATGGCGCGGATCAGCCGGGTTCGGGGGATGCCGGCCACGCCGGCTAGCCGGGCAAGGTCGATATCCTCCGCGAAATGCGCGTCGAGAAAAGCGAGCGCGCGGGCAACCGGACCGCGCTCCGCGGGCGGCTCTCGGTCGAGCCTGCCGCGAACGGCGCCGTCGCGGCCATGGCGGGCAAACAGTTTCACGAACGCCACATGAAGACGCTGGTCGGTTTCGAGGGCCGGGGCGCCGGCATCCGCGGCCCGATGGGCCTGGGCGATCTCCGCGGCGAGCGCGGGGTCGTGCATGAGGATGCCGGAGAAGATCGGCGGCTCCCGGGACCGCCCTTCCGTCGCGTCCTCCGCAACGTCCTGCATCAGCCCCAGGGAGGGATAGGTCATGCGGTAGGCATAGCCGGAGACGCCGTAGGGCGCGCCGTCGTGGACCACCTCCGGCGGCACCACGCAGACATCGCCCGGTCCGGCATAGAGCTGCGTGCCGTTGATGCGGAAGGTCTCGCAGCCGGCTTCGATGATGCCGACCACATAGGTGTCGTGCGTGTGCGGCGCGTAGACGTGGGTGCGGAATGTCGCCGTCAGACATTCAAGCCCGTCGTGTCGCTCGGACAGGAAGAAGCGGGCACGCTCCTGCGCATCGAGCGGCGTCCGGGCGAGGGCGCTGCTCTGCGTCTGGGGTGACGTGTTCCTGCCGGCATTTGCCATGCGCCATCATGGCACGCCGGCCGGCCGTGCGCGAGCGCAGCGGCGGAAAGCGGGCGCCGGCCGGGGCGCGCGACAGCTTGCGGCGACCACGGGGCCTTTGGCGAGCGCGCCGCAGTTTGCTAGGTTGCGCGAGGATTGTTCGAGGGAGTCGCAGACCGATGCCTACCCCATTCGCCGGACCGGGCGCGAGCGACGGCGCCACCGTTGCGCCGGAGCGTGACGAGGCGGCCGTCGCGCGCGTGATCGCGGCGCTCGCCCCGGTGTTCGGCGACCGGCTGACCACCAATTCGGTCATCCGCCGGCAGCACGGCCAGACCACCACGTGGCTCGCCAACGAGCCGCCGGATGCGGTGATCTTCGCGCTGACGACGGACGAGGTCTCCACCATCGTGCGCACCTGCGCCGCGGAGGGCGTGCCCGTGATCGCCCATGGCGCCGGCACGTCGCTGGAAGGCCACGTCAACGCGCCGTTCGGCGGCATATCGGTCGATCTCAGTCGCATGAACCGCATTCTCGCGGTGCGGCCGGAGGACCTCGACTGCACCGTCGAGCCGGGCGTGACGCGCCGCCAGCTCAACGAGCACCTTCGCGACCAGGGCCTGTTCTTTCCGATCGATCCGGGCGCGGACGCCAGCATCGGCGGCATGGCGGCGACCCGCGCCTCCGGCACCAACGCGGTACGCTACGGCACGATGCGCGAGAACGTGGTCGCGCTCGAGGTGGTGCTCGCCGACGGCTCGGTGATCGAGACAACCCACCGTGCCCGCAAGAGCGCCGCCGGCTACGACCTCACCCGGCTGATGGTCGGCTCGGAGGGCACGCTCGGCATCATCACCGGCATCACACTGAAGCTGCACGGCATTCCGGACTCGATCCTGGCCGGCGTCTGTCCGTTCCCGAGCGTCGAGGCCGCCTGTCAGGCGGTCATCACCACCATCCAGTGCGGCATCCCCATCGCGCGGATCGAGCTGCTGGATGCACTTGCCATCAAGGGCGTGAACGCGCATTCGGGCCTGACGCTGCCCGAGCAGCCGCACCTGTTCGCGGAATTCCACGGCTCCGCAGCCAGCGTGGCCGAGCAGGCGGAACTGTTCGGTGCCATCGTCGCCGACCATGGCGGCGGCACGCTGGAAGTGGCGGAACGGCCGGAGGATCGCAGCCGTCTGTGGCATGCGCGCCATGAGTTCTATTTCGCCGCCCGTGCGCTGCGGCCCGGCACGGACGCGCTCGCGACCGATGTCTGCGTGCCGATCTCCCGCCTTGCCGAGTGCATCGGCGAGTCTCTGGAAGACCTGAAGCAGACCGGGCTGATCGCGCCGCTGGCCGGCCATGTCGGCGACGGAAACTTCCATCTGCAGGTCATGGTCGATCGTTCGTCGCCCGAGGAAGTGGCGGCGGTGAAGGGTTTCCTGAAGCGGCTTTCCCACCGCGCCATCGCGATGGACGGCACCTGCACGGGCGAGCACGGCATCGGCCAGGGCAAGATGGGCTATCTCGACGAAGAACTCGGCGGGGGCGTCGCGGTGATGCGGGCGATCAAGCATGCGCTCGATCCGGCCGGCATCCTCAATCCGGGCAAGATTCTCGGGGCGTCCCGCTGGATCGGTCCGGGCGAGCCCGTGCCGCTCGCGGCGGAATGAGAGCGGCGCCGCTGGCGCTGGGCAAGAGTGTGATCGAACATTGCCGCCGCAGACCGGCGGCAGACGGAGGCCGACCCTGAACGCCT
Source organism: Pseudomonadota bacterium (assembly GCA_023442215.1). GTDB lineage: Bacteria > Pseudomonadota > Alphaproteobacteria > Rhizobiales > Segnochrobactraceae > Pseudoxanthobacter. The sequence continues at coordinate 13,735 of JAEZMP010000239.1, read as the reverse complement.
TGTTCATGTCCGCGGGCGTCGCCGTGATCCTGGCGTTCCTGGCGGCTTTCATCGGCCCCTATTTCGTCGACTGGACGGCGTATCGCCCGGCGATCGAGGCGGAGGCGGCGCGCCTGTTCGGCGTGCGCGTCCGAGTGCTCGGCTCGGCGGAGGTGCGCCTGCTGCCGACGCCGTCGATGACGCTCGACGACGTGCGCGTCGGCGCGGTCGAGGCGCCGATCGTCACCGCGGAACATGTGGCAGCCGAAATCGACCTGCCCTCGCTGCTGCGCGGCAGCGTGCGCGTCACCGGGCTGACGCTCAACCGGCCGGAGTTCCATCTCTCCATCGACGAGAGCGGCGACATGGCGCTCGCTCCCGGCGATGCACGCCCCGGCGCGCTGCAGCCGGGCGACGTGGCGCTCGAGGGCGTCACCTTCAAGGACGGCGCCATCGAGATCGCCGACGCGCGCACCGGCCTTCAGCGCCGGCTGACCGACGTCAATGGCCGCCTCGACGCCCGGTCGCTCGCCGGACCGTACCGCATCGAAGGCAATGTGCGGTTCGGAGCGGTGCCGATCGCCTTCACCGTGGCGAGCGGCATCCGCGAGAACGACAGCATCAAGCTCAAGACCGACCTGACGCCCGGCAACGGTGTGGGGACGATCACCGCCGACGGCGTGCTGAACTTCGGTGGCGACGCGCCGGTCTATGACGGCCGGTTCACGGCGCAGCGCCACACGCAGACCGAAGGCGACGGCGCGCCCTCGAAGCCGGCCGCAGGGTTCAACCGGCTCGAAGGCACGTTCGCCTTCGATCCGGACGGGCTGACGCTGACGGGTCTGACGGCCGGCTACGGCGCCGGCGCCAACACGGTGGCGCTGGACGGCAAGGCGGTTCTCTCGATCTCGCCCGAGCCGCGGTTCGATGCCGATCTCTCGGCCAAGCAGCTCGATCTCGATTCCATCGCCGGGTCGACCACGGACCATGTGATGACGCCGGCCGAGGCCGTGGCGGCGATCGGTGCCGGCGTTCCGGCGCTGCCGCTGCCGGCGATCCCGGGGCGGGTTCGCATCGCCGCCGATTCGATGGTGATGGCCGGCGGCATCGTCCAGAACGGCGAGCTCGACGCCTCCACCGCCGCGGACGGCTGGTCGATCACGCGGCTTTCGGCGCTCGCGCCCGGGCGCACCGAGTTCTCCCTGTCGGGCGACGTGATCTCCGGCCGTGCACCGCGCCTCGAGGGACGCCTGACCGCATCCTCCGAGCAGCCGGGTACCTTCGGCGCCTGGCTGCGGGGCGCGAGCCGGGTTCCGACCGGCCTGCAGCCGGTTTCGCTTGCGGCCGGGTTCACGATCGACGCCACCGGGCTCAAGGTTTCGGACTATGCCCTCAAGCTCGATACCGACACGGTGGAGGGCGCATTGCAATGGCGGCCCCGCGAGGGCGACGTGCCGGCGGGGCTCGATCTGTCCGCCTCCGCGCGCCGGCTCGATCTCGACCGCATCGCCGAACTCGGCCGCGCCTTGTCCACCGGCGGCGTCGGTAGCCTGATCGCGGAGGTCGCCGGCGACGTTTCGCTGCGCGTTTCCGCCGATCGTGCCGTCGTCGGCGGCGTCAACGGACGCAGCGTCGATGTGGAGGCTATGTTCACCGGCGGCAATCTCGACGTCCGGCGCCTCGATATCGAGGACCTTGCCGGTGCGCGCATCGTCGCGACCGGCAAGGTGGAAGCCATCGGCACTGCGCCGAGGGGGACGCTGGAAGCCTCGATCACCGCCAGCCGGTTCGACGGCCTGAGCGCGCTGGCGCAGGCGATGGCGCCGGATGCGCCCGCCGTCGTCGCCTTCGCGCGCGCCGCGCCCCTGCTGGCGCCGGCGAACCTCACCGGGCGGTTCGAAGCCGGGGCCGCAGGGCCGGCCACGTCCGTCAAGCTCACCCTCGACGGCGACGTCGGCGGCTCGCAGATCGAGGCCAAGGGGTCGTTCACCGGCACCTTCACCGACTGGCGGCAGGGCCTGCTCGGCCTCAGCGTCGACGCCCGCGGGCCGGACGGCGCGAAGCTCATCGGGCAGTTCGGCGTTCCGGTGGTGCCCGTGAAGGGCGCGGGGCCGGGCGAAATCGCGCTGTCGCTCGCCGGCCGTCCGGCGGGCGAATTGAAGGCGACGCTCGCCGCCGACGTCGCGGACTCAAGCCTCGATCTCGACGGCAGCCTGACCGCCCCCGGCCACACCGACAGCACGGGCCGGTTCGACGTGAAGCTCGACAGCCGGGATATCGCGCCCGCGGCGCTGGCGCTCGGCTGGCTGGCGCCGGGGCTTGCCGGGGCGCTGCCCGCCGCCCTCGCGGCCCACATCGAGACCGTGGGCGAGAAGGCGACTGTGTCGCGGCTGTCCGGCAGTTTCGCCGGCACCGAGGTGGCGGGGCAGGGTTCCGTCGATGTCGGCCCGGTGCGGCCGCGCGTCTCGGGCAACCTCGACATCGCGTCGGTGGATATGGTCGCTCTCGGCGAACTCGCGCTCGGGTCGGGCGCGTGGTCGCTGACCACGGCCGAGGACAGCGTATGGCCGGACGGCGCGTTTGGGCCGTCGCTGATTTCCGGGCTCGACCTGTCGCTCGCGCTCAAGGCCGACAAGGTGCTGGTCGGCGACAGCGAACTCGACGCCGCCTCGGCAAAGCTGTCGAGCAACGCGCAAGCCATCGACGTCTCCGAGATCGCCGGCCGCCTCGCCGGCGGCGCGCTTTCGGGACGCCTCGGCGTGGTGCGCGGCGAGCGCGGCGAGATGACCGTGCGCGGCGGGCTGAAACTCGCCGGCGCCGATCTTGCGGGACTGGTGCCGTCGCCGGGACTGACGGGGCGGCTGGACACCGCCTTCGAGGGTGATGCGAAGGGCCGCTCCATCGCCGGCCTCGTCGCGACTCTGTCCGCGACCGGCACGCTGAGCGCCACCGGGATCTCCGTTCCCTCGCTCAGTCCGGGTGCGTTCGCGGTGGTCACGCGCGAGGCGGATGCAGGCACGCTCGCGTTGGAGGACGGCCCCGTCTCGGCGGCGCTTGAGCAGGCTTTCGCCGCCGGGCCGCTTGCCATAGGCGATCTGTCCGCGACCGTCACCGTTGGAAGCGGCATCCTCCGCCTGACCGACACCTCGGTCGCGGTGCAGGGCGGAACCCTGCGCGGCTCGGCGGTCCTCGATCTCGGGCGCTGGCAGACAGATGCGTCCTGGACCCTGTCGGTGCCGGCTCCTGCCGACGACGCGGATGCGGTTCCGAAGGCGACGCCGTCGGCGACCGTGCGCTATGGCGGCTCGATCGACGCGCCGATGCGGACCATCGACGGTGCGGCGTTCGCGGCCTACCTCAATCTCAGGGCAATCGGGCGTGAATCGCGCCGCGTCGAGGAGCTGCAGCGCCAGGTGCTCGAATCCCAGCGTCTGGCCCGCGAGCGCCGCCGCATCGAGGAAGAGGCAGCCCGCCGCAAGCGTGAGGCGGAGGAAGCCGCCCGCGCCGCTGTCGAGGCGGACGCCCGCGCCAAGGCGGAAGAGGAACTGAAGAGCTTCCGCGACCAGATGCAGCAGCTCATCGACCGGGAGGGTGGGGGCATTCCGCCCCTACCAAATCTCGGCACGACCCCTGCGCCAGCGGCACCCGGGGGAGGCGGCACTGGCGGAGCGCCGCAGCCGCAGCCGCCGGCCACGATTCCGCCGGTTCCAGGCAGTGGAGCTGCGCCCGCCGCGCCGGCCCAGACAGCGCCGACAACGAGCCCTTGAGACCCGTGCGAGGGGGGCTGACGCCTCGCCCGTCGCGCGGACGCGCCATTGCGTTGCACGTCGGATTGAGGCAGATTGAACAAAACAGGAACGATGCTCGGCCTGCCTCGATGCTGACGATGGCGGGGTTCGTGTGCCGCTGGACGTGGCGGAGCCCGGGCGGCCGCCTGTCGCTGGCCCGGCGGGGACCTCGTTCCAAAGGCCGGACAGGTTTGGAAGTGCAGGCACGATGATCGAAGGTCTACGCCCGGCGACGATCCTCAACGGCTGCGATCCGCTGATCGACGGGCGGCAGTCGGAGACGGCGCTGCGCGTGCAGCGCGGCGTCGGACGGCTGCTGCGGGCCCGCGGCCTCGCGATGGTGACGGAACTCGGGCTCGCCTCGGGACGCCGAGCCGACATCGCGGCGATCGGCGCGGGCGGTGAAATCTGGATCGTGGAGATCAAGTCTTCCGTGGCCGACTTCCGGTCCGACAGCAAGTGGCCGGACTATCGCCGCTACTGCGACCGGCTGTTCTTCGCCACGGTCGCCGAGGTGCCGGCCATCATCTTCCCCGAAGATGCCGGGCTCATCGTGACCGATGGCTACGGCGCGGAGACCCTGCGCGACGCACCCGTCCATCCACTGGCCGGCGGCACGCGAAAGGCGCTGCTGCTGCGGTTCGCTCATGCGGCGGCGCGCCGGCTGCACGACCTCGCCGATCCAGGTGCCGCAGCGTTCGAGGGACCGTGACCGCCTGCACGCACCGGTCCCCGTGCAGGAGAGCACGCGCCAGCACTCGCGACTCCCGGGCATGCCGCCCGGACCGATCGGCAGGATCGACAGGCAGGCACGGCGACACCCGCCACGGCCAACCCCATCGGCAGGGATCGCCGATCGGCGGCCGCAGCGGCGATGGCGCTCGGCTCAGCCCGAGCCGATCAGAATGCCCGCCGCGAACACCAGCACGCCGCCGACCACCACCTGGAACACCGCGGAGAGGAGCGGCGTATCCATGTAGCGCATCCGGATGTAGGCGATGACCGCGAGTTCGATGGCGACGACCACGATGGCGAGCAGGGTCGCCGTCAGGAAGTGCGGCACCAGATAGGGCAGGGTATGGCCCAGGCCGCCGATGGTCGTCATCGTGCCGCAGACGACGCCGCGCAGCCATGGGCTGCCGCGGCCCGAAAGCTGGCCATCGTCCGAGAGCGCCTCGGCAAAGCCCATGGAAATGCCGGCACCCACGGCGGCGGCAAGGCCGACCACGAAGGTCGAGTGGGTGTCGTGGGTGGCGAACGCGGCGGCGAACAGCGGCGCAAGCGTCGAGACCGAGCCGTCCATCAGGCCGGCGAGACCCGGCTGCACCATCTGCAGCACGAAGGTGCGCCGCGCGGCTTCGCTTTCCGCCGACTTTGCGTCCGGCGTGAGCAGCAGATCGCGCAGGCTCTCGGCGCGGTCCTGGTGCCGGGTTTCCTCCTGCGCGAGGCGCGTCAGCAACTCGCGGATCGCCGGATCGCCGGCCCGCGCCGCCGCCGTGTGGTAGAAGCGCTCCGACTGCTCCTCCATCGCGGCCACCTGACGGCGCACCGCGTCGATACCGAGCGGCTTCGACAGCCAAAGCGGCCGCCGCCACGGCAGGCCCTGCACGTCCTCTCGGCGGATCATCGGCAGGGCGTCGCCGAACTTCTCGTGCGCCATCGCCTTCAGGCGGTCGCGATGCCCGGCTTCCTCGGCCGCCATGCGGGAGAACATCTCAGCGGTCGCCGGATATTCGTCCTTCAGCGCCTGGGCATAGGCGAGATAGATGCGGTTGTCCTCGTCCTCGCTGGCGATGGCCACGGCGAGCACTTCGGCTTCGCTCAGGCTGTCCAGCCGGCGCTTGGCGTGGTGCGGCAGTCGAAGTTCGGACAGCAAGCTCATATCGGCCCCCGGGGTTGGTCCCGCAGAGAAGCCTATCGCGAAATCAGGACGATAGCATTGCCAACGCGCCGGAATCCCGTGGTTCGTGCGGTCGCGAAACGTCGCGTCCCACGCCACGAAGCGACCGGGAACCGATCAACCAAAGAAAAAGGCCACCCGGAGGCGGCCTTTCGAAACCGGCTATGGAGGTGCGATCAGCCGATCTGCGCCTCGACCTCGCGAAGCTGCGCGATCATGGTCTCCGCCCGGTAGCGGCTCTCGTCGCTGTGGGCGTGGGACAGCGCCTCCTGGAAACCGGCGATCGAGGCCTCGAGGGTCTCGCGCTTAAGGCTCTCGGCGGGAATCGCGGATTCGGCGAGGATGGTCAGCCCGGCCGGACCGGCATCTGCGAAACCGCCCTGCACGAACAGGGTGCGGGTCTCGCCGGAGGCGAGCTTCGCCTTGACGAAGCCCGGACGCAGCGTCGACAGGAAAGGCGCGTGGCCCTTGAGGATCTCGAATTCCCCCTCGGCGCCCGGCGCGATCACCGAGACGACTTCGCCGGAGAACAGCAGGCGCTCGGGCGAGACGAGCTCGAAGGTGAAGGTCTCGGCCATGTGTCGGCTCCGTCAGGTCCACTCGGCGATAAATGCGCCCGCCGCGATCTCGTTCCGGCAGGCAGGCCGCGGGCGGATCGTCCGCGGCCCGATGGTGTCCGTATCGGCCCGGATCGCTCCGGGCGGGGGCCGCCTGGATCAGGCAGCCTTGGCGGCGAGCTTGGCAGCCTTCTCGACCGCCGCCTCGATGGTGCCGACCATGTAGAAGGCGGCTTCCGGCAGGTGGTCGTACTTGCCCTCGCAAAGGCCCTTGAAGCCCTTGATGGTGTCCGCGATGTCGACGAACACGCCCGGCGAACCGGTGAACACCTCGGCGACGTGGAACGGCTGCGACAGGAAGCGCTCGATGCGGCGGGCGCGGGCCACCGTCAGCTTGTCTTCCTCGGACAGTTCGTCCATGCCCAGGATCGCGATGATGTCCTGCAGCGACTTGTAGCGCTGGAGGATTTCCTGCACGCGGCGGGCGGTCTGGTAGTGCTCGTCGCCGACGATGCGCGGGTCGAGCATGCGCGAGGTCGAGTCGAGCGGATCCACCGCCGGGTAGATGCCCTTCTCGGAGATCGCGCGGTTCAGAACCGTGGTCGCGTCCAGATGGGCGAACGAGGCGGCAGGCGCCGGGTCGGTCAGATCGTCGGCGGGCACGTAAATGGCCTGCACCGAGGTGATCGAACCCTTGGTGGTGGTGGTGATGCGCTCCTGCAGCGCGCCCATGTCGGTGGCGAGCGTCGGCTGGTAGCCCACCGCGGAGGGAATGCGGCCGAGCAGCGCCGACACTTCCGAGCCCGCCTGGGTGAAGCGGAAGATGTTGTCGACGAAGAACAGCACGTCCTGGCCGCGATCGCGGAAGTCCTCGGCGATGGTCAGACCGGTGAGGGCCACGCGGGCGCGGGCGCCCGGCGGCTCGTTCATCTGGCCGAACACCAGGGCGCACTTGGAGCCCTCGCCGCCGCCGTGCTTGTTCACGCCGGACTCGATCATCTCGTGATAGAGATCGTTGCCCTCACGGGTGCGCTCGCCAACGCCGGCGAACACCGAGTAGCCGCCGTGGGCCTTCGCGACGTTGTTGATCAGCTCCTGGATCAGCACGGTCTTGCCGACGCCGGCGCCGCCGAACAGGCCGATCTTGCCGCCGCGGGCGTAGGGCGCGAGCAGGTCGACGACCTTGATGCCGGTGACGAGGATTTCCGCCTCGGTCGACTGCTCGGTATAGGCCGGAGCCGGCTGATGGATGCCGCGGGTGTGCTCGAAGGAGACCGGGCCGGCCTCGTCGACCGGCTCGCCGATCACGTTCAGGATGCGGCCGAGGGTGCCGTCACCGACCGGCACCGCGATCGGGCCGCCGGTGTCGCGCACTTCCTGGCCGCGGACGAGACCGTCCGTGGTGTCCATGGCGATGGCGCGGACGGTGTCCTCACCGAGATGCTGGGCCACCTCGAGAACGAGCCGCATGCCGCGGTTCTCGGTCTCGATGGCGTTCAGGATCTTCGGCAGCGCCCCCTCGAAGCGCACGTCCACGACGGCGCCGATGACCTGGGCGATGTGTCCGACATTCTGCGTCATGGCTCGCTCCGTACCTCGCGCACGATCCGACGGTTCGGGGCGCGCATTCGTCTTCGAAAAAAACGGTGCCGCGGCGACGCCCGGCACCATGATGAACCGATCGGGCCTCAGAGCGCCTCGGCGCCCGAGATGATCTCGATCAGTTCCTTGGTGATGATCGCCTGGCGCGAGCGGTTGTAGCTCAGCGTCAGCCGGTTGATCATGTCGCCCGCGTTGCGCGTGGCGTTGTCCATGGCGCTCATGCGCGCGCCCTGTTCCGACGCCGCGTTCTCGAGAAGCGCCTTGAAGATCTGCACGCGGATATTGCGCGGCAGCAGGTCGTCGAGGATTTCGCCGCGCTCGGGCTCGTACTCGCTGACGGGGGAGGCACCGGCCGGAACCGGCACCTCTGCCTCGCTCGCGATCACCGCGGGGATGATCTGCTGAGCCGTCGGGATCTGGCTGATGACCGAACGGAACTGCGCGTAGAACAGGGTGGCGACGTCGAAATCGCCCTCCTCGAACATCGTCAGAACCTTGTTCGCCACCTTCTCGGCCTCGGCGAACGACATCGACTTCACCGAGCGGAACTCGATGGTCTGCAGCATCAGGTCGGCGAAGTCGCGCTTCAGGATATCGGCGCCCTTGCGGCCGACGCACAGAATGCGGACCTTCTTGCCCTCGGCCTTGAGCCGGTTGACGTGCTCGCGGGCGAGGCGGGCGATGGAGGCGTTGAAGCCTCCGCACAGCCCGCGCTCCGCGGTGCACACGATCAACAGGTGAACGGCGTCGGAGCCCGTTCCCACGATGAGCGGCGAGGCGTCGCCGCCATCGGCATTCGCAGCGAGACCGGCCAGAACCGTCTCCATCCGCTCCGCGTAGGGGCGGGCGGCTTCCGCGGCTTCCTGGGCGCGACGCAGCTTCGCCGCGGCGACCATCTGCATCGCCTTGGTGATCTTCTGCGTCGCCTTCACCGAGGCGATGCGGTTTCGCAGATCCTTGAGACTCGGCATCTCGGTTCCTCGTCGGCTCGTCCGGGTCGGCGGGTTCGCGTCTGGACTTCGCGGCCGGTCAGGCCGCGAAGGACTTCGCGAAAGCGTCGATCGCCGACTTGAGGCGCGTCCGGTTCTCGTCGTTCAGCTCCTTCTTCGTCCAGATCGCCTCGAGCACGTCCTTGTGCTCGGTGCGCAGGAAGGAGAGGAGCCCGTCCTCGAAGGCGCGAACCCGGTTGAGCGGCAGGTTGTCGAGATAGCCGTTCACGCCGGCGAAGATCACGGCGACCTGCTCTTCCGTCTTCAGCGGCGAGAACTGCGGCTGCTTCAGAAGCTCGGTCAGGCGCGCGCCGCGGGCCAGCAGGCGCTGGGTGGTGGCGTCGAGGTCCGAACCGAACTGGGCGAACGCCGCCATTTCGCGATACTGGGCGAGCTCGCCCTTGATCGAGCCCGCGACCTGCTTCATCGCCTTGATCTGCGCGGCGGAGCCGACGCGCGACACCGAGAGGCCGACGTTCACCGCCGGGCGGATGCCCTGGAAGAACAGGTTGGTCTCAAGGAAAATCTGGCCGTCGGTGATCGAGATCACGTTGGTCGGGATGTAGGCCGACACGTCGTTGGCCTGGGTCTCGATGACCGGAAGCGCGGTGAGCGAACCGGCGCCCTGGCTGTCGTTCAGCTTCGCGGCGCGCTCCAGCAGGCGGGAGTGCAGGTAGAACACGTCGCCGGGATAGGCTTCGCGGCCCGGCGGGCGGCGCAGCAGCAGCGACATCTGGCGATAGGCGACGGCCTGCTTGGAAAGGTCGTCATAGGCGATCACGGCGTGCATGCCGTTGTCGCGGAAATACTCGCCCATGGCGCAGCCGGCGAACGGCGCCAGGAACTGCATCGGGGCCGGATCGGACGCGGTCGCGGCGACGATGATCGAATATTCGAGCGCGCCGGCATCTTCCAGCGCCTTCACGAACTGGGCGACCGTCGAACGCTTCTGGCCCACCGCGACATAGACGCAGTAGAGCTTGGCGCCCTCGTCGGTGCCGGCATGAAGCGGCTTCTGGTTCAGGAAGGTATCGAGGATGATCGCGGTCTTGCCGGTCTGGCGGTCACCGATGATCAGCTCGCGCTGGCCACGGCCGACCGGGATCATGGCGTCGATGGCCTTCAGGCCGGTCGACATCGGCTCGTGCACCGACTTGCGCGGGATGATGCCCGGGGCCTTCACGTCGACGAGGCGACGCTCGGCGTACTCGATCGGGCCCTTGCCGTCGATCGGGTTGCCGAGGCCGTCGACCACGCGGCCGAGCAGGCCCTTGCCGACCGGCACGTCCACGATGGTGCCGGTGCGGCGCACGGTGTCACCCTCGGAGATCTCGCGGTCGGAACCGAAGATCACGACGCCGACATTGTCGGACTCGAGGTTGAGCGCCATCCCGCGGATGCCGTTCGGGAACTCGACCATCTCACCGGCCTGGACCTTGTCGAGGCCGTAGACGCGGGCGATGCCGTCGCCGACGGAAAGGACCTGGCCGACCTCGGAAACTTCAGCCTCCTGGCCGAAATTCTTGATCTGATCCTTGAGGATTGCGGAAATTTCCGCGGCCCGGATATCCATCAGCCGACCTCTTTCATCGCAAGCTTGAGAGAATTGAGCTTGGTGCGCAGGGAGGTGTCGATCATGCGCGAACCAAGCTTGACGACGAGCCCGCCGATGAGCGCAGGATCAACACTGGTTTCCAGGATGATCTTGCGGCCGGTGGCCTCGCCGAGAGCGGCCTTCAGCGCCTCGACATGGGAAGACGAGAGCGGCTCGGCGGAAGTCACTTCCGCCACCGTCTCGCCGCGAGCGGCGGCCGTCAGCGCGCGATAGGCACGCACCATCGACGGCGCCAGGAACAGTCGCCGGTTGCGGGCGACGAGCTTGATGAAATTCGCCGCGATCCCGCCGATGCCGGCCGCGTTGAGCACGGCCGTCACGCCGGCCACCTGCTCGTCGGAGGAGAACACGGGGCTCTCGATCAGCCGGCGCAGGTCGGCGCTTTCGTCGACGAGCGCCATGAACTGGTTCAGACCGGCCTCGGTCGCCTCGATCGCGCCCGCTTCGCTCGCCAGCTCGAACAGAGCGGTGGCATAACGCCGGGCAACCCCTGAAACGAGGGAATCCTTGTCGGTCACGGGTCCATCTCTCGGCTCGGTCTCGGCGCTCCGTGCAGATCACGGCACTCGGCGCTCGAAGACTTTGAGATTGAAAGAACATTTCCAGGCCGGGCGCAGCCCCGCGCCCAGAGGGCCCGGAAAAGTCAGGGGTGCGATAGCACATGCCTTTGGGGCACGCAACAGCGCGTCCGACGCGGCGCGACGCCGCGCTTTTAATATGGCAGCGCTGCCTGTGGATGTACCGGACGGCGCCGGCTTTCCGCGCGCGTGCACCTGCGAATTCGCGCGTCGTCAAACGAAGCTCTGGGGATCGACGTCGATCATCACGCGCACGCCGCCCCGGGCGGGCGGCGCGGCTGCCAGCCAGGCCCGAAGATAGGCCTGGATATCGACGGAGCGCGGCGAGCGGATCAGCAGGCGGAAACGGTGGCGCCCACGCAGGATCGCGAGCGGCGCTTCGGCCGGGCCGAGCATGTCGATTCCCTCGCCGGACGGCGCGGAACGGGCGAATGCGCGGGCGTGCGCCTCGGTTTCCGTCCGATCCGGGCCGGAGATGATGATGGCGGCGAGCCGTCCGAACGGCGGCAGTCCGGTCGCCATCCGCTCGGCGATCTCGGTCCGGTAGAACGCCTCGCGGTCGCCGGAGACGATGGCCCGGATCACCGGATGGTCCGGCGCGTGGGTCTGCAGAAGACCGCTGCCGCCCCCGCCCATGCGGCCCGCGCGGCCGGTCACCTGCGCGAGCAACTGGAAGGTGCGTTCGGCCGCGCGCAGGTCGCCGTTCATCAGACCAAGGTCCGCATCGACCACGCCGACGAGCTTCAATCGCGGAAATGTGTGCCCCTTGGCGACGAGCTGGGTGCCGATGATGAGGTCGAACGCGCCTTCGGCGACGAGCTGCAGCTCGCGCCGGATTCGCTCGGTACCGCCGCCGATGTCGGACGACAGAATGATGCTGCGCGCCTCCGGGAACAGCGCCTGGGCTTCCTCGGCGATGCGTTCCACGCCCGGCCCGCAGGCGACGAGGCTGTCGAGCGCGCCGCAGGCCGGACAGGCTTCCGGACGCGGCTCGGTATGGCCGCAATGGTGGCAGGCGAGCCGGCCGCGCAGGCGATGGTCCACCAGCCAGGCCGAGCAGTCGGGACAGGAGAAGCGGTGGCCGCAGGCCCCGCACACCGTCAGCGGCGCATAGCCGCGACGGTTGAGGAAAAGAAGTGCCTGTTCGCCCCGCCCCAGCGCCTCGCCCACGGCGGCGACCAGCGGCGGCGCCAGCCAGCGCCCCTTTTCCGGCCGGCTCTGGCGCAAATCGACCGCACGCACGTCCGGCAGGCTGGCGCCCGGCACCCGGTCGGCGAGAATCACGTGGGCATAGCGGCCTTGGTCGGCGTTGACGCGGCTTTCGATCGACGGCGTCGCCGATGCCAGCACCACGGGGAAGCGGCCGATATGGCCGCGCACCACGGACATGTCGCGGGCATTGTAAGGCACGCGGTCGTCCTGCTTGTAGGCATTGTCGTGCTCTTCATCGACGACGATGAGCCCGAGCTCCCGGAACGGCAGGAAGAGAGCGGACCGCGCGCCGACGACGATCCGGACGTCGCCGGCCGCCGCGCCGCGCCACACCCGCGCACGCTGCGCCGGAGGCACGGCCGAATGCCATTCCGCCGGGCGCGCCGCGAAGCGCCGCTCGAATCGGGCGATCACGCTGTGGGTCAGAGCGATCTCCGGCATCATGATCAGGGCCTGCTTGCCGGCCGCGACGGTCGCGGCGACGGCCTCGAGGAAGACCTCCGTCTTTCCCGAACCCGTGACGCCGTCGAGCAGCAGCACGGAGGCCGCGTCGTGGGCGACCGCCGCCCTGAGCCGTTCGGCGGCGGCGCTCTGGTCGCCGGTCAGGTCCGGATGGTGGAAGTCCGGATCGGGCCGGGCGGCGGCGGTCGGCGGTGGCAGTTCGACGGTGGCGAGGGTGCCTGCGCCGACAAGGCCGTCGATCACCGAGGGGCTGACGCCCGCGGTCTCGGCGAGGCCCGCCTTCGTCCACGATAGGCCGCCTTCCAGCAGCGCCATCACTCGCGCGCGGGCGGGAGTCATCCTCTCCGGAGGCGCTCCGGCGAGCGCGACGCCCGGCCGCGTCGGCTCCGGATCGAGGGCCTCGGGCACGCGCAGCACCATGCGCAGCACCATGCCGCGCGGCGCCAGCGTCCAGCGGGCCACCCATTCGACGAAACGGCGCATGTCGGCGTCGAGCAGCGGCGCCCCGAGAGGCGGAGCATCGAACACATGCGAGATCGCCTTGAGCTTGGCGGGCGACCTGCCGGTGTCCGGCGCATCGTCCCAGACCGCGCCCACGACCTCCCGGGGGCCGAACGGCACGCGCACGATGGTTCCCGGCGCGAGCGCGCGCGGCGCCACATAAGAATAGCAGTCGCCGAGGGCGACGGGGACGAGCACGGAGACGACGGCGGTCATCGGGCGAAGGCTGCGCTTGCGGTTTGGCACCCGGCGGTCGCGAACGCGGCTCTCGACGGGGAGGCGGACGGCGGCCCGCAGCTTGTGGGGGTCTCCCGCGCACCTTCGTCCGGCGGTCGGCTCACGTCAACGCGGGGCAGGCCTGGACGGGCGCGAATGCCAGGCGGCGGGTGCCGGTGCCGCATGTGGAACTCACGGCGGAAGGCGACGGTGGCCAAGGGAGGCGCAATTTCGCAGGTGCGAGAACTGAACAGACGGTAAAAATGCGTCTGAAACGAGCAGCGCCCCCCCCCCCCCGGGGGGCGGGGGCGGGGGGGGGGGCGCGATGGGGGGGGG
>JAEZMP010000225.1 GCA_023442215.1 Pseudomonadota bacterium | reverse complement strand
CACCTTCATCAACAAGATGGACCGCGAGAGCCGCGACCCCTTCGACCTCCTCGACGAGATCGAAAAGACCCTCGCGCTCGACACCGCCCCCGTCACCTGGCCCATCGGCCGCGGCCAGAGCTTCGCGGGCACCTTCGACCTCGCGCACAACCTCGTCCGGCGCCTCGATGCGGACGAGGACGCCATCCAGGTCACCGGCCCGGACGATCCGAAATGCGTCGGCCTCCTGCCCGAGCACGAGCGTGAGACCTGGCTCGAGGAGGTCACCCTGGCCCAGGAAGGCCTGAAGCGCTTCGAGCTCGCGCCCTTCCTGGAGGGGCACCTCACGCCCGTCTTCTTCGGCTCGGCGCTGAAGAATTTCGGCGTGCGCGACCTCATCAACTCGCTCGCCGAGATCGCCCCCTCCCCGCGCGGCCAGGAGGCGGACAAGCGGCTCGTCACGCCGAGCGAGCCCGGCATGACGGGCTTCGTGTTCAAGATCCAGGCGAACATGGACCCGAACCATCGCGACCGCATCGCCTTCCTGCGCGTCTGCTCCGGCAAGCTCACGCGCGGCATGAAGGCGAAGCTCGTCCGCACCGGCAAGTCCATCAGCCTCAACGCGCCGCAGTTCTTCTTCGCCCGCTCCCGGTCGCTTGCGGAAGAAGCCTTCGCCGGCGACGTGGTCGGCATCCCCAATCACGGCACGCTTCGCATCGGCGACACGCTGACGGAAGGCGAGGACGTGCTGTTCCGCGGCGTGCCGAGCTTCGCCCCGGAAATCCTGCGCCGCATCCGCCTGCAGGACCCGATGAAGGCCAAGAAGCTGCGCGAAGCGCTGCAGCAGATGGCCGAAGAAGGCGTCGTGCAGATGTTCCTGCCGAAGGATGGCTCGGCAGCCATCGTCGGCGTCGTCGGCGCGCTGCAGCTCGACGTGCTGGTGGAGCGGATGCAGGCCGAATACGGCCTGCCGATCGGCTTCGAGCAATCGCGCTTCACGGTCTGCCGCTGGATTTCCAGCGACAGCCGCGCCGACCTCGAGAAGTTCGTCGAGGCGCAGCGCTCCGCGATCGCCGACGATCTCGACGGCGCCCCGGTCTTCATGGCGACCTCGGCGTTCTCGCTGAAATACGAGCAGGAGCGCGCGCCGCAGATCGTGTTCTCGGAAGTGAAGGACTATCAGGTCCGCCAGTCGGCCTGATAACGCGCGCTCGCCTGGGGCCGCCGGGGGGCACGGAGGCCCCCTTGCGGTTGCGGGCTTCTCACAGCCACTTCATGCCCTGGTAGTCGCCGACATAGCTGAACAGGCTTTTGCCGTCGCACAGCATCTCGTGCAGGTAGGCGGGGCTGTATTCCTTCGGCTCGTAGGCGAAGAACTGGCTCATCGCGGGCAGCGAAGCCCCCTGCTTGCGCGGCAGCAGGCTGCTCTGCTCCAGCGCGACGAGATAGCAGAGCACCACGAGTTCCGAACAGAACAGCGACACGTCGCGACCGCTCAGGAGCGAGTCGATGATCCGGTTGATCCGGTCGGTGTTGCTCACCTTGTTGGTCGAGAGCGTGATCGACTTCGCCGCGCCGGACAGCGAATAGGTCAGTTGGCCCTTGGAATTACCCTTGAAGCCGAGCAGCATCTTCGCCGTCTCGCAGGCTCCGATCGCGACGTTACGGTGCGCGGTGCGGAACACGCGATACTTGAACTCCCGATCGGTGGTGGCGAGGCAGTTGTTCTGCAGCCCGTGGCCGTCCATCTCGGCGATCATGTCGTGCGAGGTCGCGATGCCGGCATGAACCCAGCGTGCGTCCAGTCCCGCGGAACCGATCGCCTGTCCGGCCAGAATCCCGATGCCGATGCCCGAAAGCGTCACATGCTTGATGAGAATGTCGCCCGGCTGGATCGGTCCACCCGGCTTCGTCGCGGGTTTCCGGAACAGCTCCTTAAAGTAGCTCTCGCCAAACATCATTGATCCTTCAACGAACGAATTGGCGCCACTATAGAGAGGCGCACTTTTCAAGTTCAAGGATCAGTGCGCTTTCTAGTCTTTCATATTCTTTCATTTCGATATTTTTATAAGAAATAACATGGGCTTCGCATTTATTAAATGTTGGTAAGCCGGGGGCGCGCCTTACTTGCGGCGCCTGAGAAGCGCTTTCATGGCGCGTCGCGCCGGTCTCCTGGAGCGGAAACCGGCGCGACGATGTCAGGCCGCCGCGATCAGACGGCGACGGGCATGTCGTCCTGCCCGGCCTGACGGGCATGGAGGTTCGCCACCGCGTTGCGGATGATCGCCATGCCGGCGTCCCCGGCGAGCGTCATGATCGATTCCGGGTGGAACTGCACCGCGGCGATGGGCTCGCTGACGTGCTCGATGCCCATCACGACGCCGTCCTCGGTCTGCGCGGTCACCACCAGATCGGCCGGCAGGCACGAGGTGTCGGCGATCAGCGAGTGATAGCGCCCGACCTCGATCTCGTCCGGCATCCCCGCGAACAGCGCGCCCGGATGGGTGATGCGGATCGTCGAGGGCTTGCCGTGCATCGGCAGGTCGAGCTGGCCGAGCCGGCCGCCGAAGAACTCCGTCAGCGCCTGCAGGCCGAGGCAGACGCCGAAGATCGGCAGGCCGCGGGCGCGGGCGCGGGCGATGGTGGCCGAGCAGTCGAAGTCCGTCGGCCGGCCGGGACCGGGCGACAGCACGACGAGATCCGGATCGACCTTGTCGAAGGCGGCGTCGGAGACCGGCACGCGCAGCGTCGTCACCTCGGCGCCGGTGCGGCGCAGATAGTCTGCGAGCGTGTGCACGAAGGAATCCTCGTGATCGACCAGAAGCACGCGGCGATGGCTGGTCGCCGCCGCACCTGCCGGTGCCACGGCCAGCTTCGGCGGGTTCGCCGCCTCGCGGATCGCAGCCAGCATCGCCGAGGCCTTGAGTTCGGTCTCGCGTTCCTCGTCCATCGGCACGGAATCGAACAGCACCGTCGCCCCGGCGCGCACCTCGGCGATGCCGTCCTTGATGCGCACGGTGCGCAGCGTCAGGCCTGTGTTCAGGTCGCCGTTGAAGTGCACGATGCCGACGGCGCCGCCATACCACGCACGCGGGCTCTTCTCGTGCTGCTCGATGAAGCGCATCGCCCACTTCTTCGGGGCGCCGGTCACCGTCACCGCCCAGGCGTGGGACAGGAAGGCGTCGAGCGCGTCCATGCCCTCGCGCAGCATGCCCTCGATGTGGTCTACGGTGTGGATCAGGCGGGAATAGAGCTCGATCTGGCGCCGCCCGAGCACCTTCACGCTGCCGGGCACGCAGACGCGGGCCTTGTCGTTGCGGTCGACGTCCGAGCACATGGTGAGCTCGGCCTCGTCCTTCTTGGAATTGAGCAGCTTGCGGATCTGCGCCTCGTCCTCGATGGCGTTGCGGCCGCGGGCGATGGTGCCCGAGATCGGGCAGGTTTCCACCCGCCGGCCGTCGGTGACGCGCACGAACATCTCGGGCGAGGCGCCCACCAGCCATTCGCCGGCGCCGAGGTTCATGAAGAACCCGTACGGCGCCGGGTTGATCGCCGAAAGCCGGCGGCTGATGGCGGAGGGTGCCGCGAGGCAGCGCTCGGTGAAGGTCTGGCCCGGCACCACCTCGAACAGGTCGCCGCGGCGGAAATAGTCGAGCGCCTTGGCAACCGTCTCGGCATATTCGCCGGGGGCGTGATCGCCCCGCCCGACATCTTTCTCGCCCGGCTTGAACGGCAGCTTGTCGCCGTCGCGCGGCAGGCCGGCGGTGGAGGCGCCACTGATGGTGAAGTCGTAGGCATAGACCGTGGCGCGCTTGCCGTAGTGGTCGACGATCAGGATCTCGTCGGCCAGGAACAGCGCAAGGTCACGTTGGTCCGCCGGGCGGGCAAGCCGCAGAGGAATCGGCTCGAACTGGAACGCGAGGTCGTAGCCGAATGCGCCGGCGAGGCCGAGATAGGGGTCCTCGCCCGACTTGAACAGCGCCACCACGGCGCGCACCGCCGTGAACACCGACGGCTGCCGGCTGCGCTC
>JAEZMP010000193.1 GCA_023442215.1 Pseudomonadota bacterium | reverse complement strand
GTTCAGCGACGTCAAGCCGAACCCGACCGGCGAGAACGTGACGGCGGGCGTCGCCACGCTGAAGCAGGGCGGCCACGACCTCGTGGTGGCGCTCGGCGGCGGCAGCGGCCTCGACGCCGCCAAGGCCATCGCGCTGATGGCGACCCAGAGCCGGCCGCTGTGGGATTTCGAGGACGTGGGCGACAACTGGAAGCGCGTCGACACCTCGCGCCTCCTGCCGGTGATCGCGATCCCCACCACCGCCGGGACGGGGTCCGAGATCGGTCGCTCGTCGGTCATCACCGACACCCCGGGCCAGCGCAAGGTCATCATCTTCCACCCGTGCATGATGCCGGACATCGTCATCATGGATCCCGGCCTGACGGTCGGCCTACCGGCGGCGATCACGGCCGCGACGGGCATGGACGCGCTCTCCCACGCGCTCGAATCCTACAGCGCGCCGAGCTTCCATCCGATGGCGGAGGGCCTTTCCCTCAACGCGCTGCGCCTCGTCAAGCTGTTCCTGGCCCGGGCGGTCGCGGACGGCACCGACATGGAGGCGCGGGCGCAGATGCTGATCGCCTCGGGCATGAGCTGCGTGGCGCTGCAGAAGGGCCTCGGCGCCATCCACGCCCTCGCCCACCCGCTCGGCGCGCTGCACGATGCCCACCACGGCCTGCTGAACGCCGTGCTGATGCCCTATGTGGTGGCGTTCAACCGGCCGGCGATCGAGCCGAAGCTGACCGACCTCGCCCGCCTCCTCGACCTGCCCTCCCACGACGGCGGCGCGGTGATCGACTGGATCCTGGCGCTCAGGACCGAACTCGGCATTCCCGAGACGCTCGCCGATCTCGGCCTCGGCGAGCTCGACCGCCCGCGGATCGTGGAGATGGCGCTCGCCGATCCCTGCGCCGGCGGCAATCCGGTGCCGCTCGATGCCCGCAACACCGCCCGCCTGCTCGACGACGCGATCGAGGGGCGGCTGTAGGACGTGATCAGGGCCGGCGCGGCCTCAGCCGCCCCAGTTCCACGCGAGCAGGGCGGCGAAGCCGGCCATCGACAGCGCATAGAGCGCGGCGACCACGGCATAGCCGAGGATGTCGCGCTTCAGGCCGGGTTCCGGTGCCAGCCACCAGCCGAACGCCCGGAAAGCCGCCGGCACGGCCCACCAGCCGAGAAGCTGCGTGCTGACGAGGTTGCCGATGAAGAGCGCCAGCCAGAACGGCATGCCCTTGTCGGTCAGAAGCGGCGTCGAGACGAAGAAGCCCCAGAGATAGACCACCGGATAGAGCACCAGCAGCACCAGCAGGTTGTTCTTGAAGGTCGCCGCCTTGCTCGGCCGCCTGCCGTCCTGGCCCTGGAACCAGAAATCGAAGCCGTAGCTCGTCCGCCGCAGGTTGATGTCGGCGTTGAAGCGGGCGCCCTTGTCGATCAGCCGCTTCCGCAGCGGCGAGTCCAGCCACGCCGTCAGGTTGGCGTCGCTGTCGAACGACAGGATGATGATCCACTCGTCGTGCACGCCGGGCACGGGGCGTTCGATCTTGTGGCGCAGGAAGCCCTTCACGTCGGCCTCGACGGCCTGGATCTCGCGCTGCCAGGCGAGGAAGTCCGTCTCGTGCTCCGGCGCGACGTTGAACGAGATCACCAGCGAGGCGGTGGCCTCCCGCCGCGGACCAGCGTCGGTGAGAAGGTGCACGTCTTCCTGGCCGACGAAGAGGTCGCGCACCTCGGCCACCAGCGCCGCGCATTCGCCGCTCTGCAGCCACGCCCGGGCCGCCGCGGCGTTGGCGAAGCGCTGCACCGCCACCCAGTCCACCTGGGCGGGCGGCGTCGGCGGGATCACCTCCTGCCCCTCGAAGCCCGGCCAGCTCGCCAGCCGCTCCGCGACCTTTCCGAGCCAGTGGGCATAGCGGGCATAGCCGGCATCGGCGATGCGGCGCTGGACCACGAGCGCGACGGGCGCGCCCGGATCCGGGGTGCCCGACGCGGCGATCTCTTCGGTCATGGCGGCCTCCTTCGCGCCGGTGGCGCGCTCAGCTCTTCTTGTAGAGGCGCTTGCCCATGATCCAGGTCTCGTCGACGGCACGCTCGTCCGACACCATCATCACCGCGAACAGGAGGTCCGCCGCCTCTTCCACGGTCTTCGGCCCGCCGTCGCCGACGACGAGCGACTGGTGCCACGGCTGTGCCATCGGGCCGGCATTCCAGTCGAGCGCGACGAAGTCGGCCTCCTTGCCGGGATTGAAGTTGCCGAGCCGGTCGTCGAGATAGAGCCCCTCCGCGCCGCCGAGGGTGATCGACCAGAAGCCGCGATAGGGCGACATCTTGTTGCGCTCGGCCTCCGCCGCGTCCTGGCGCGAGGGGTCGACGCTGCCGTCGAGCAGGGTGTTGTTGCACATGCCGACCTTGTAGGCGTCGTCGAGCACGTTGAGCATCGAGAAGCGGTTGCCGCCGCCCATGTCCGTGCCGAACGACATCCTGACCCGGTGGGCCGGATCGGTGGCACGGCCGATGCGGAACAGGCCGGAGCCGAGGAACAGGTTGGAGCACGGGCAGAACACCACCGCCGCCCCGCTCGCCGACATCCGGCGGAACTCGCCGTCGGACAGCCAGACGCCGTGACCGCCGGAGAATTTCGGCCCGACGAGCCCGTATTTCTCGTAGACGCCGAGATAGTCCTCGGCGCCGGGGTGCTGCTCCAGCACGCCGCGGCATTCGGCCGGGTTCTCGGAGATGTGGGTGTTGACCCAGCAATCCGGATGCTCGTGCTTCAGCTGCTCGCAGCGCTGCAGCAATTCCGGCGAGGCGCCGTAGGCGAAGCGCGGCGTGACGGCGTAGAGATTGCGGCCCGTGTTGTGGTAGCGCGCGATCAGGGCCTTGCTGTCGCGGTAGAAATTGTCGGGCGTGTCGATGAAGTCGTCGGGCGCGTTGCGGTCGATGCCGGTCAGGCCGGCGATGACGCGCATGTTGCGGCGGGTCGCTTCCTCGAAGAATTCCTCGGTCGACACCGGCGAGCTCGAGGTGAACGCCTGGCAGGTGGTGGTGCCGGAGGCGAGCAGCAGGTCGAAGAAGCGCTTCGCGCCGTCGCGGGCGTAGTCGCGGTCCTTGTATTTCAGCTCCTCGGGGAAGATCCACTTCTGCAGCCACGGCAGGAGCTGCTCGCCATAGGCGCCGAGCACGCGGGTCTGCGGGAAGTGGATGTGGCCGTCGATGAAGCCCGGCAGGATGACCCGCCCCTCGATGTGGGTGACGTCGAGGCCCGGATGGCGCGGCGCCACGGCATCGTAGGCGCCGAAATCGGTGATGATGCCGTCCTCGACCACGAGCAGGCCGTCGGCGTGGAAGCGGGCCGCGTCCTGTTCGCGGCCGAGGTGCTTCCACGGATCGTCGATGAAGTCGAAGAACGTGCCGCGAATGCCGGTGGCGCCCATGACGCTGAATATCCCCGTTAAGGTGTCGTTGCTTGTTGGTGCGAAGCGGCCCTCGGCAGGCCGGCGAACAGAAGCCCGCCCGCGACGATGCCGAGGACGACGAACAGCCCGCCCATCGGCCCCGGCGAATGATCCGGCAGCGCCGCGGCGACGGCCATCGCCCCGCTCACGATGAAGTAGCAGGCGGCCGTGGTCATGCCGCCGATCAGGCCGAGATTGCGGTCGAACAGGCCGAGCGTCATGCCGTACATCAGCGGGCAGAGCAGGCCGCACGCGGCGAGCACCAGCGCGCAGCCGAGCGACAGCGAGACGATCTCCGTGCCCCACGCCAGCCCGAACAGGAACAGCGCGAGGGCGCCGAGCATGTAGACGCCGAACACGGCGAACCCGAGCCGCCGCGGCGTGGCGCGCCCGGCGAAATAGGAGCAGCCGAGCTCCCCGGCGAGGTTGGCGCCGCCGAGCAGGAAGGCGACGATGCCGTAGCCGGCGGGCGAGAAGCCGAGGCCGTCCTGATAGAGGAAGGGTGCGACGACGCCGACGACGAGCTGCGCGCTCGCCATCGCGCCGAACACCAGCGTGTAGCAGACGAAGCTGCGGTTGGAGAGCGCGGTTCCCGCGACCGACAGCGTCTTGCGGAGATCGACCGGCGTGCGGCGCGCCGGTGCCAGCGTTTCCGGCAGGCCGAAATAGACCGCGACCGTGACCACCGCCGCCATGACGCCGATCAGCACGAAGATCATGCGCCAAGACATCACGTCGACCAGAAGGCCGCCGGCCGCCGGGGCGAGCACCGGCGCGAGCCCCCAGGCCGCGCCGAGCAGACCGACGACCGAGGTGAGCTTCGCGCCGCGAAACACGTCCGCCGCGATGGCATAGCCGACCACGAGGCAGACCGAGCCGCCGAGGCCCTGCACGAAGCGGAAGGCGAGCATCCATTCCGCGCTGGCGGCGAGGGCGCAGGCCGCGCTCATCGCGATGAGCAGGATCATCCCGGCGAGCACCACCACCCGCCGCCCGAACGCATCGGCGAGGAGCCCCGCCGGAACGAGCGCGAAGCTCATGCCGAGCATGTAGGCCGTGACCGTGTTCTGGATCAGCGTCGGATTGGCGTTCAGCGCCTCGACCATCTGCGGCAGGGCGGGAGAATAGGCATCGAGCGGGATCTGGCTGAAGGGAACGAGCGCCAGCAGCAGCACGATCAGGCGCCCGGCATGGACCGGGGCGGCAGCCGGCGCGCCGGCCTCATCGTCGCCGACGGCAACCCGACCGTCGCCGACGGCCACCCGGACCTCCGGCGAGGCCGCAGCGGCCCCGGCGGAGGGGTGGTCTGTCGGCATGCGCATCCCCCCAACGCGGCGCCATCCCCATGGCGCCATGAGTCCGTATCGTCCGGAGCCTGTATCGTCCGGCGCCCGATCGCCCGAAGCGAACCACGATCCGGACGGAAAGCGCTTTCGCGCCGGGCAGTCTAGGCACGCCGCGGCGCCGCCGTCCAATCGAATCTCCGCAGGTGCGGGACGGACGGTGCCCCGACCGCCGGCGTCCCGGATTCGTAGGCTTGCGTATATCGTGGTCGTTCAGATCGGTTCGATCTGAATGGGATATGCTCCAGCCGGCTTCACGCCTCGTCGAGATAGCGCCGGTGGAGATGCGCCTTGAACACCGAGGCGTCGAGCGGCCGGCCGGTCGCCCGGGTCAGCAACTCAGGGGTCTCGTAGAGCGAGCCGAGGCCGTGGACATGGCTGCGCAGCCAGCCGACGAGCGGGGCGAAGTCGCCCGCGGCGATCGCGTCCATGATGCCGGGCTCGGCGCGGCGCGCGGCATCGAACAGCTGCGCCGCGGTCATGGCGCCGAGGGTGTAGGTCGGGAAATAGCCCCAGCCGCCGCTCGGCCAGTGCACATCCTGCAGGCAGCCGAGCCGGTCGTTCGGCGGCACGATGCCGAGCAGCGCCGCCATGCCGGCGTTCCAGGCCGCCGGCAGTTCGGAGAGCGGCATCTGGTCGGCGATCAGTGCCTTCTCGATGCGGTAGCGCAGGATGATGTGGGCGGGATAGGTGACCTCGTCGGCCTCGACGCGGATGAAGCCGGGGGCGACGCGGGTGAAGCGCCGGCGCAGCGCCTCCGCCTCCCATGCGGGGCCGGAGCGGCCGAACGCCTCGCGCACCACCGGTGCGGCGAATGCCAGGAAAGCAGCGCTGCGGCAGGCCTGCATCTCCATCAGGAGCGACTGGCTTTCGTGGATGCTCATGCCGCGGGCGCGGCCGACCGGCTGCGCCATCCAGGCCGCCGGCCGGCCCTGCTCGTAGAGCGCATGGCCGGTCTCGTGCAGCACGCCCATCAGCGCGCTCGCGAAATCGGCCTCGTCGTAGCGGGTGGTGATGCGGACGTCGTCGTCCGCGCCGCCGCAGAACGGATGGGTGGAGACGTCGAGCCGTCCGCGGGTGAAGTCGAAGCCGAGCGCCGCCATCATCCTGAGGCCAAGGGCGCGCTGGGTGTCGACCGGGAACGGCCCTTCGAGCGGCGGATCGGCCGGCCGGCGTGCCTGCCGTTCCATCACCTCTGCGGTGAAGCCCGGCAGGAAGGCCGCGAGATCGTCGAACAGGAGATCGATGTCCGCCGA
>JAEZMP010000153.1 GCA_023442215.1 Pseudomonadota bacterium | reverse complement strand
GCGGCGGAGCGGCTGCCCGCGGGCGCGGTCCACCAGTTCGTGCCGCTCGATATCGTCCCCTATCTCAGCCGCTTCCTCGACTACTGGCGCCCGTCGGCGGCGCTGTTCGTGGAATTGGAGATCTGGCCGACCACGATCGGCGAACTTGAGCGTCGCGGCATCCCGCGCATCGTCGTCAACGGGCGGATGTCGGAGCGCTCCCACGGCGGCTGGCGGCGCTGGCCGGGGGCCGCGCGGGCGCTGTTCGGCGAACTCACCGCCTGCCTCGCGCAGACTTCTGCCGATGCCGAGCGGTTTTCCGATCTCGGCGTGAAGAACGTCCACATCTCCGGCAACCTCAAGTTCGATGTGGCGCCGCTGCCGATCGACGAGGCGGAACTCGCCGCGCTGAAGGCGTCGCTCAACGGGCGCCCTTGCTGGGTTGCCGCCAGCACCCATGCCGGCGAGGAGGACATGGTCGCCTTCGCCCATGCCCGGCTCTCGGCGCGTTGGCCCGACCTGCTGACCTTCGTCGTCCCCCGCCATCCGGAACGGGGCCCGGCCATCGCCCAGCGGCTGAACCCGGCCGGGCAGGGCGACAGCGTCGCGCTGCGTTCGCGCCGCGATCCGATCACGCCGAACACCCGCTTCTACGTCGCCGATTCCATCGGCGAGATCGGACTGTTCTTCCGGCTCTCCCCGGTGGCGTTCGTCGGCGGCTCGCTGGTGGATATCGGCGGCCACAATCCGATCGAGCCGATCCGCCTCGACGCCGCGGTCGTCGCCGGTCCCCACGTCTCCAATTTCCGCTCGATCTATGCCGATCTCGGCAATGCCGGCGGCATCGTCTCGGTCGAGGACGGCGATATGCTCGCCCATGCCGTCGGCGGCCTCCTCAGCGATCCGAAATCCGCACAGGCTTCCGTCGCGCTCGCCAAGGCCGTGCTCGACCAGCACTCCGGCAGTGTCGGCCGCACGCTCGACGTGCTGACGCCGTTCCTCGGTCCCGCTACGGAGCGTGCCGCGTGAGAACGGCTCCGGCCTTCTGGTGGAGGCCGGCCGGTCTTCAAGCCTGCCTGCTGTCGCCCATCGGCGCGCTCGTCGGGGCGGCGGCGGCCCGCCGCATGGCCCGGCCCCCGTCTTTTCGCGCAGCCGTGCCGGTGATCTGCGTCGGCAACTTCGTCGCAGGCGGGGCAGGTAAGACGCCGACGGCCGTCGCCATCGCACATCGCGCCGCCTCACGCGGGCTGTCGCCGTTCGTGCTGACGCGGGGATATGGCGGGCGGCTGGCCGGTCCGGAACTGGTCGATCCTGCCGTGCACGATGCGGGGGCGGTCGGCGACGAGGCGCTGCTTCTGGCACGCGCCGCGCCGACGGTGGTCTCGCGCGACCGTGCCGCCGGTGCCGCGTTCGCAGCGGGCCGCGGCGCCGGCCTTATCCTGATGGACGACGGCTTCCAGAACCCGACGCTCGCCAAGGACGTTTCGGTCGTCGTGGTCGACGGCGGCGTCGGCATCGGCAACGGGCTCTGCCTGCCGGCCGGTCCGCTGCGCGCGCCTCTCGGCGTACAAATGGAGAAGGCGGATCTTGTGCTGGTCATCGGCGGCGGGGACGACGTCGCTGCTGGGCCGGCGGGCGCTCTGATCGCGAGCGCTGCCGCCCGCGGCATTCCGGCTGCATTCGGGCGGCTTGTGCCATCGAACGCGGGCGGGCTTGCCGGCCGCCGCGTGATCGGCTTTGCCGGTATCGGCAGGCCCGCCAAATTCTTCGAGACGCTGGAGCAGGCCGGCGCGATTCTCGTCGGCCGCCATGCCTTTCCCGACCATCACCCGTTCACGGAAGCCGATGCAGCCGGGCTGCTGGCGGCAGCCGAGGCGGCCGGCGCCGTCCTCGCCACGACGGCGAAGGATCACGTTCGCCTGATGCCGGGCGGCGGGCCGGGAACACCCGCGCTTGGGAGGCTTGCGACGAGCGCGAGCGTCGTCGCCGTCGATCTCGTCATCGACCAGCATGGAAGTGCGACGAGCGGCGGGCCGAATGTGCTCGACGCATTGATAGACCGGGCCCTCGACGTGCGGTCGCGGGTCCATGCCACCAGTCCGGCGGCGCCGTCAGGACATCAGCGCGCCGCGGAGAGTTCCTGAAAGCGCCTCAGCGCGATCGCGGCGTCGGCATAGGCTTCCTGGCGATCCACGTTCCAGTAGCGCAGTTCGTCGAGCGGGATCGGCACGCCGGTGACGGCGCAGCGCACGAAGCCGCCCGGCGACAGCACCTGGAAGTCGCCGTCGAGATAGCGCACCCGCGCTTCTCCAGCGGAACGGGGAGATTCGTATCGGTTCATCATCGTTCTCAAGAAATCTGCTGGTCGATCATAGCGACGATCGCGCGCCACGGGAACCGGCATGGTCGCTCGGCTTACCTGCAGGCAAGTCGAGCGGCCCTTTGGGTCGCCATGCGCTTGGAACTTCAGGCCTGCGTGCCGCCGACCGTGAGGGCGTCGATCCGCAGCGTCGGCTGGCCGACGCCGACCGGCACGCCCTGGCCAGCCTTGCCGCAGGTGCCGATGCCTGGATCGAGTTCGAGGTCGTTTCCGATCATCTTCACCCGGGTCAGCGCATCCGGCCCATTGCCGATCAGCATGGCGCCCTTGATCGGCTCGGCCACCTTGCCGTCCCGGATGCGATAGGCCTCGGTGCAGCCGAACACGAACTTGCCGGAGGTGATGTCCACCTGCCCGCCGCCGAACGAGACCGCGTAGATCCCGTCCTTCACGCTTTCGAGGATCTCCGCCGGGTCCTTGTCGCCAGCGCGCATGTAGGTGTTCGTCATGCGCGGCATCGGCTGGTGAGCGTAGGACTCGCGCCGGCCGTTCCCGGTTGGCTTCACGCCCATCAGCCGGGCGTTCTGGCGATCCTGCATGTAGCCGACGAGGATGCCGTCCTCGATGAGCGTCGTGCAGGACGTCGGTGTGCCCTCGTCGTCGACCGTCAGCGATCCGCGCCGGGCGGCGATGGTGCCGTCGTCGACGATGGTTACGCCCGGCGAGGCCACGCGCTGGCCGAGCAGGCCGGCGAAGGCCGAGGTCTTCTTGCGGTTGAAGTCGCCCTCGAGGCCATGGCCGATGGCCTCGTGCAGGAGGATGCCGGGCCAGCCGGGGCCGAGCACGACATCAAACGTGCCGGCGGGAGCCGGAACCGCGTCCAGATTGACCAGCGCCTGCCGCAGCGCCTCGTCGACGCCCGCCTGCCAGTGCGCCGCGTCGATGAAGCGCGCGAAGCCCTCTCGGCCGCCGGCGCCGAACGAGCCCTGTTCCTGGCGGTCGCCGTCGCCAACGACCACGGACACGCCGAAGCGAACCAGCGGTCGGAAATCGGTGATGCGGTGGCCGTCGGCGCGCAGAATCTCCACGCGCTGCCATGTTCCCGCGAGCGAGGCCGTCACCTGACGGACCCGCGGATCGCGGGCGCGGGCATAGGCATCGATCTCCGCGAGGAGGCGCACCTTGTCCTCGAACGCCTCGCCGGCAAGCGGGTTCTCCGGGCCGTAGAGGCGTGCGTTGGTGCCTTGGGGCGGCTCGGAATAGGTCGCGCTCCGGCCGCGTTTGACGGCGGAGGTCGCCTCCGCCGCGCGCTTCAGTGCCGCGAGGGAAAGCTCGCCGGAATTGGCGAAGCCGGCGACCTCGCCGACGACCGTGCGCAGACCGAAGCCCCGGCTCTCGTCGAACGAGGCCGATTTCAGCCGGCCGTTGTCGAACATCAGCGCCTCGGTCTGGCGTGTTTCGACGAACAGCTCGCCATCCTCGGCGCCGTTGAGCGCGTCGGCCACGACGGTCCGCACCTCGTCGGCATCGAGGCCGGCCTCGCTCAAGAGATCCGTGCTCAGAACATCGGTCATGATCATTCTCCGGGCGGGCGCCGTAACGGGCACGGGAGGGCGACCGGTCGGTACCGCCGTTTGCCCTCACTTAGGATTTTCTGCGCCGAACGGTAGGGGCGCGGCGGCTCGGCCTGCACGCTCAGTGGCTCAGTAGAGCGTGTCGCGGTAGGCGCCTTCGAGGTCTTCGGCGGTCAGCACGTCTTCCTTGAGCCGGGCGTGATCGCGCAGAACGTCCGTGATCGGCGGGATCGCGGAGCGGTCCGGCCACGTCGACGGGTCCCACAATCCGGCGCGGATGCTGGCCTTGCCGCACTGGATGTAGGCCTGGCGCACATGGACGACGATGACCGTCGCCGGCCGCTTGCCGTTGGTCTCGAACACCGCGCGCAGGTCTTCGTCGTCGCGGACTTCCGCCGCGCCGTTGATGCGCAGCGTCTCCCGCAGGCCGGGAATGACGAACAGCAGCCCGATGGCGGGATCGGCGAGCAGGTTGGTCAGGGTATCGAGGCGGCGATTGCCCGGCCAGTCCGGCAGCACCAGCGTGCGGTCGTCGGCGATGTGCAGCGCGCCGGCGGCATCGCCCCGCGGGGTGGCGTCGCAATAGCCGTCGGCACCGCGGCTGGCGATCACATAGTAGCTGGCGAGCGACAGGAGCGTCCGGCAATGGCGGTCGAGCCGGTCGATCTCCTTGTCGAGCACGATCTGGCTCGGCTCGCCGTAGAGGCGGCGCAGCTCCGCGGTCGTGGTGATGCGTGCCATTTGCCTGTGTCCGCCTGCCCGTACCCGTCGCTTCCGACGCCGATTCGCACCGCCGATCAGGGCAGCGAGTCGAAGCCCTTGCCGAAGCCCTTCAGCGAAACCGGGATGCCGATGCCTTCCTCCGGCGTCTCGAAGATGGAGAACAGCGCTTCCTTGCCGCCGCGCATCTTGGTGAGCAGGTTCTCGTCGAGCGTGACTTCCGCCATGCAGCCGTTGGGCAGGCAGCGCACGAAGGCGGCCCGGCCGAGATCCTCGTTGTCGATGTGCAGGCCGAGGCCGTAAGGCAGCAGCACGCCGAGCGGGGCGAGCACCCGCAGGATGTTGGCGCGCTTGTCGGCGGTCTTCAGCACGAACACCGACAGGCCGACATATTCCTTGTCGGCGGCGGCGACGGCCTGGGTCAGCGCGCATTGCTCGGTCTGCGCACCGGGCATGGTGTCGCACCTCAGCTGCCAGTCTCCGGAGACCGACTTCACCACGCCCTGCGCGAAGGCGGCGTCCGAGGCCGCGAAGGCCGAAAGGCCCGCGAGGAGCGCAACGGCGAGGGCGGGGGCGCGACGCAGCCGCGATGCCTTCATCGGCAGGACCTTTCGGGACGGGGCGGCCGGCGCACGGCGCGCGGCGGACTTCAGACGAAACAAAGCTCACCTCCGGGGAGACCGGCGCGGTCCCGGCGCCCGACGAATACGAATCAGGTGCGGGCCGAACCCGGCGATTGCGCCGACATTGGCCGATGACGGCGCGCAAAGGAAGCCGCCGAACGGGGCGAGGCGATGGCGAAGCACCCCGGAAGGGCAGTCGAATGCGGGTTTTTTCCGCCCAATCCGCCGTCCGGGTCAAGCATTCGCGCGCCACGGGCGGGCATGCGGCGCGGTGACGCTTTCCCCAACCCGCGCAAAGCGGCATTTTTTGTGCAACGATGCGCTGTTTCCGGGTTCGCAGCCGAGCGGCGGACCATGCGCCTGCGGTGCCGCGTAGAGGCCGCACGTTCCCCGAGGCCGGGGCTTGCCTGTCGCAAGTCCTGCCTGGAGGAGAACGGCGGACAAGACAATGAGCCGGATCAAAATCCCGGCCACGAGGGAATGCGAGGGAGTGCAGCGGTGACGAACGCCCTGTCGATGCCGAGTTGGAAGATGCCGCGATGCCTGCGCGGTTTCGATCTGGGAGCGCGGGCCGCGGTGGCGGCGCTGCTCGCCGCGCCCGTGCTGCTGATGTTTGCCGCCGCCGATACCGCCCGTGCCGCCCAGCCCCAGCCATGGGAGATGACGCTGCAGCCGGCCGGCACGGAGGTCATGTCCGACATCCGCTGGTTCCAGGACTTCACGGTCACGATCATGGCCCTGATCGTGCTGTTCGTGGCGGCGCTGCTCGTCATCGTGATGGTGAAGTTCAACGCGCGGTCTCACCCGACGCCGTCCCGAACCTCGCACAACACCATGATCGAGGTGGTCTGGACCGTGGCCCCGATCCTGATCCTCGTGGTGATCGCGATCCCGTCCTTCCGGCTCCTGTTCAAGGAACTCGACCTGCCGCAGGCGGACCTGACGGTGAAGGTGACGGGTTACCAGTGGTACTGGGGCTACGAGTACCCGGACGAGAAATATGCCGGGATCTCGTTCGACTCCAACATGCTGAGCGACAAGGATCGCGAGGCGCGGATGCAGCAGCTGAAGGTCGGGCCGGCCCAGGTTCCGCGTCTTCTCGCCGTCGACAATGACGTCGTGGTGCCCGTGGGCAAGACCGTCCGCGTTCAGGTCACCGCCGCCGACGTGATCCATTCGTTCGCCGTGCCTTCGTTCGGCATCAAGATCGACGCCATTCCGGGACGGCTGAACGAGACGTGGTTCCGCGCTGATGCGCCGGGCGTCTATTACGGCCAGTGCTCGGAACTCTGCGGCACCAACCACGCCTTCATGCCGATCGCCGTCCGGGTCGTCCCGGAGGAGGTGTTCGAGCGCTGGGCCGCCGCGGCGAAGACCGATATCGGCCAGGCGAACCAGGTTCTGGCGCAGTGGGAAGGGCAGGCGCGCGCAGAGCGCACCGCCAACGTCGCTTCCGCCGAGTGATGACCGCGCCGGCCCGTCGGGCCGGCCGTCGCCCTCCCGTCAGCGTGGAAGGGCAAGCACTTCCACCGCGATCCTCCGGCCCCGCATGAATTCGGGGCCTGGGTCGCGGACCGAGGCAGCGCACCCGCCGCGGCGCGCTGCCTGGAAATATGCTAAAGTGTGCAACACGATGGATCAAAACGACGGCGGGCTGGTTTGAAGGGGCTGCGTTCCCCCACCTCAACCGCCGCGTCTACCGAAGGAACCGGTCATGTCGAGCACCGCTGCCGATGCATCCCACGACCATCCGACCGGATGGCGGCGCTATCTCTTCTCGACGAACCACAAGGACATCGGCACGATGTACTTGATCTTCGCCATCGTGGCGGGGATCGTCGGCGGACTGCTTTCGATCGGCATTCGCGCCGAGTTGCAGTACCCGGGCATGCAGATCTTCACGAACCCGTGGACCTTCAACGTGTTCGTGACTGCGCACGGCCTCATCATGATCTTCATGATGGTGATGCCGGCGCTGATCGGCGGCTTCGCGAACTGGTTCGTGCCCATCATGATCGGCGCGCCGGACATGGCGTTCCCGCGCATGAACAACATCTCGTTCTGGCTGCTGCCGCCGGCCTTCCTGCTGATGATCCTGTCGCTGTTCGTCGAAGGCGGTCCGGGTTCCCATGGCGTCGGTGGCGGCTGGACGATCTATCCGCCTCTCTCGACCACCGGAACGCCCGGCCCGGCGATGGATTTCGCGATCCTGTCGCTGCACATCGCCGGTGCGTCGTCGATCCTCGGTGCGATCAACTTCATCACCACCATCTTCAACATGCGCGCCCCGGGCATGACGCTGCACAAGATGCCGCTGTTCGCCTGGTCGGTGCTGGTGACGGCGTTCCTGCTGCTGCTGTCGCTTCCGGTGCTCGCCGGCGGCATCACCATGCTGCTCACGGACCGCAATTTCGGCACCACGTTCTTCGCACCCGAGGGCGGCGGTGACCCGGTGCTGTTCCAGCATCTGTTCTGGTTCTTCGGCCACCCGGAAGTGTACATCCTGATCCTGCCGGGCTTCGGCATCATCAGCCACATCGTCTCCACCTTCTCGCGCAAGCCCGTGTTCGGCTACGTCGGCATGGCCTATGCGATGGTGGCGATCGGCGTGGTCGGCTTCGTCGTCTGGGCCCACCACATGTACACGGTCGGCCTGTCGGCCAACACCCAGGCCTATTTCGTGTTCGCCACCATGGTGATCGCGGTGCCGACGGGCGTGAAGGTGTTCTCCTGGATCGCCACGATGTGGGGCGGCTCGATCGAGTTCCGTGCGCCGATGGTGTGGGCGATCGGCTTCATCTTCCTGTTCACCATCGGCGGCGTCACCGGCGTGCAGCTTGCGAACGCGGGCCTCGACCGCGTGCTGCAGGACACCTACTTCGTGGTGGCGCACTTCCACTATGTGCTGTCGCTCGGCGCGGTGTTCGCGATCTTTGCGGGCTGGTACTACTGGTTCCCGAAGATGAGCGGCTACATGTACAACGAGCGGCTGGCGAAGCTGCACTTCTGGGTGACGTTCGTTGGCGTGAACCTCGTCTTCTTCCCGCAGCACTTCCTCGGCCTGTCCGGCATGCCGCGCCGCTATGTCGACTATCCCGATGCGTTCGCGGGCTGGAACTTCGTCTCGTCCATCGGCTCCTATATCTCGGGCGTTGGCGTGCTGATCTTCCTGTTCACCGTCGCCGAAGCCTTCGCCAAGAAGCGGGTCGCCGGAGACAATCCCTGGGGCCCGGGCGCGACGACCCTGGAATGGACGCTGTCCTCCCCGCCGCCGTACCACCAGTTCGAGACTCTTCCGCGCATCAAGTGATGTTCGGGAGTTCGGCGGTTGTGATCGGCGGGACGGAGCGGCTATGACGGTACCGGCGCCGCGCCTGAGGCGCGGCGCCGGATACCCTGACCGAAACGATTTGGATTTGTCTTTGCCATGGCGTTGACCGACCACACGCGAGCGGAAACCGACGAGGGAGCCGGCTTCGAGAGTGCGACCGCGGGTGACTTCATCCAGCTCCTCAAGCCGCGGGTGATGTCGCTCGTCGTTTTCACGGCGCTCGTGGGCATGGTGATCGCGCCGGGAACGATTCATCCCGTGCTCGGCGCCGTGGCGCTGATGCTGATCGCGGTCGGGGCCGGTGCCTCCGGCTGCCTCAACATGTGGTACGACGCCGACATCGACGCGGTGATGAGCCGGACACGCACGCGGCCGATCCCGGCCGGCCGCGTGGGCGCGGAAACCGCGCTCGCGTTCGGGCTGACGCTCGCCGTCGCCTCTGTCATCCTGCTGGGCCTGATGGTCAACGAGCTGTCCGCGGGCCTGCTGGCGTTCACCATCGCGTTCTACGTGCTGGTCTACACGATGTGGCTGAAGCGCTCGACGCCGCAGAACATCGTCATCGGCGGCGCCGCGGGCGCGCTTCCGCCGGTGATCGGCTGGGCCGCCGTCACCGGCCACGTGGCCATCGAGCCGCTGGTGCTGTTCCTGATCATCTTCCTGTGGACGCCGCCGCATTTCTGGGCCCTGGCGCTGATCAAGTCCGGCGACTATGCGCGCGCTGGCGTGCCGATGCTGCCCGTCGTGGCGGGCGAGAAGGCGACGCGTGCGCAGATCCTGCTCTATGCCGTCGTGCTGGCGCCGGTCGGCGTCGCGCCCTGGCTCATGGGGTTCGGCGGTATCGCCTACGGGGTCGTGTCGATCGTGCTCGGCGCGGCGTTCGTGGCGCTTTCGGCGCGGGTGTTCTTCGCTCCGGCATCGCGGCTCAACCGCGCGGCGGGGCAGTTGTTCGCGTTCTCCATCCTCTATCTTTTCCTGCTGTTCGCCGTGCTGCTCGGCGAGCGGGTGGTGCAGCTGCTGCTCGCCGCGCCCGTGGCCGGGTAGGCGGCGCGGGACCGGGACGCAGGCGAGGTCGATGATGGATGACGACAAGAACGGCGTCCGGCTGACGGAGGCACAGCAGCGGCGGCGGCGAGGGCGGTCTCTGGCCATCGCCCTGGTGCTGGGAGGGCTCGTGCTGCTGTTCTACGTGGTCACGATCGTGAAGATGGGTGGCGGCTTCGTGGGCCGGCCGGTGTGAGGTGAACCGCTTCCGGGGGGAAGAAGGCGTCGGGAGGATGAAGGCGATGGCATCCGAGGTTTCGCCCCCGCAGGGCCGCACACCGAGGCCGGTCGGCAACGGTTTCGTGGCTTTGCTCTGCGTCGTGTTCGTGGCTGCGATGGTCGGTGCGGCATTTGCCGCCGTACCGTTCTATCGCTGGTTCTGCCAGACCACGGGGTTCGGCGGCACGCCTGTCCGGGCCGAAAGCGCCGCCGCGATCAAGCCGATCGGCCGCAGCGTGACCGTCCGGTTCGACGCAAACGTCTCGGGCAACCTGGCGTGGCAGTTCAAGCCGACGGTCGAGTCCGTCACCGTCAGGCTCGGCGAGGTCCACACCGTCGATTTCGAGGCGCAGAACCTCACGGCGCGCGCGGTCACGGGCACATCGACCTTCAACGTCACGCCGACGGGCGTCGGCGCCTACTTCAACAAGATCCAGTGCTTCTGCTTCACGGAGCAGACGCTGAAGCCGGGCGAGAAGCTGACGCTCCCGGTGGTGTTCTACGTCGATCCGGCGATGGACAAGGACGCCGAGCTCGACAGCGTGCGCGATATTACCCTGTCCTACACGTTCTTCCCGGCGGCGAAGCAGCCGGTGGCCGGCAACGAAGCGGCCGGAACCGGAGCGACGCAGCCGGTCCGCAAGAGCTGACGGCAGGAACCACAACACACAAGAAAACGGACAAGCCGGGGGAGACACCATGGCGGAGGCCCATACCAAGAACCACGACTACCATCTGGTCGACCCGAGCCCCTGGCCGATCGTCGCCTCCGTCGGCGCGTTCGTCATGGCCTTCGGCGGCATCGCCATGATGCGCTGGCTGAAGGGCGAAGACCTCGTGATTTTCGGGGTCGATACCGGCGGATGGGGCATCTTCGCGATCGGCACGCTGATCGTGCTCTACGCCATGTACGGCTGGTGGGGCGACACCATCACCGAAGGCATGAAGGGCTTCCACACCCGCGTCGTCGACCTGCACCTGCGCTACGGCATGATCCTGTTCATCGCCTCCGAGGTGATGTTCTTCGTCGCGTGGTTCTGGGCCTATTTCAACGTGGCGCTGTTCCCGGCCTCGGAGAAGGAAGTCGTCCGCGATGCCTTCACGGGTGGCGTTTGGCCGCCGAAGGGCATCGAGACGTTCGATCCCTGGCACCTGCCGCTGCTCAACACGCTGATCCTGCTGACCTCCGGCACCACGGTGACCTGGGCGCACCACGCCGTGCTCAACGACGACCGCGAGGGTCTCAAGTGGGGCCTCGCGCTGACCGTGATGCTCGGCCTGATGTTCTCGATGGTGCAGGGGCTCGAATATTCCGAGGCGACGTTCGCCTATTCGGGCAACATCTACGGCGCCACCTTCTTCATGGCGACGGGCTTCCACGGCTTCCACGTCATCGTCGGAACGATCTTCCTGGGGATCTGCCTCATCCGCGCCTTGAAGGGGCAGTTCTCGAGCAAGGCGCATTTCGGCCTCGAGGCGGCGGCCTGGTACTGGCACTTCGTCGACGTGGTCTGGCTGTTCCTGTTCGCCTGCATCTATGTCTGGGG
>JAEZMP010000016.1 GCA_023442215.1 Pseudomonadota bacterium | reverse complement strand
CTCTTGGACGAGGCCGAGGCGACGACGCGCTCCAATACCGGCCTGACCCTCGTCATCGCGTTCAACTATGGCGCACGAAACGAGATCGTCCGCGCGGCGCGCGCGCTCGCGGCCGCTGTCGCCGCCGGTGAACTCGCGATCGGTGACATCGACGAGGCAGCCATCGCCGCTCGCCTCGACACCGCCGAGATTCCGGACCCCGACCTTGTGATCCGCACCAGCGGCGAGATGCGGCTGTCGAATTTCCTGCTTTGGCAGGCTGCTTATTCGGAACTTGTTTTCGACGCCGTGCATTGGCCTGAGTTCGACGACGCGGCGTTCGACCGCGCGCTCGAGGAGTTCGCAGCACGCGACCGGCGTTTCGGCGGCTTGTCCGTCCGGGCCGGCGCGTGAGCCGCACGGAGCAGCGCACCATGCCCACGGTCCGCACCGACGCGGGCGTAGCCGGCCGCAACGGCAAGAGCAGCGCGTCGCGCCAGAATGGTACGGCGGGCAAGCCCGCGGGCCGCGGCGGACGCAACGGCCGTGGCCGGGAGCTCGTGCTGCGGATCCTGTCCTCCCTCGCCCTCGGCCCGCTCACGCTCGTCCTCATCTGGTTCGGCGGCCTAGGCTTCGATCTCCTGATCGCCTGCCTCGCCGTCGTGGTGTGGGTGGAGTGGGTGACGATGGTCGCCGGCGGTCGCGAGAGGGCCGGTGTCGCGCTCGGCGCGGCGGTGCTCGTCGCCGCAGCGGCCACCCTCGTCTTCGTCGGCCCGCTGCCGAGCGGCATCGTGATCGTCGCCGGGGCCGTCGCCGCCGCCGTGCTGTTCGCGCTGCGGGCGGGGGCGCACCGTCGTCGCGCCGCGGAAGCCGGCCGCGAGAACGCCACCGCCGGGATCGCCGGGCTGCTTGCCGGCTTTGGAATGCTCTATGCGGCGTTGCCGCTGGTGTCCCTCATCCTGCTGCGCAGTGATCCCGACGGCCGTTTCGCGATTTTCTTCCTGTTCCTGGCGGTCTGGGCGACCGATATCGCCGCCTATGCCGGCGGGCGTGCCATCGGCGGTCCGAAATTGTGGCCCGCCGTCTCGCCCAACAAGACCTGGGCGGGGGCGATCTCCGGGGTGGCGGGCGCAGTCGCCATCGCTCTCGGGCTGACGCTCGCCTGGGGGCATCCCGTCGGCATCGGCACGGCTGCCATCGCCGCGCTGCTGTCGGTCGCGAGCCAACTCGGCGATCTGGCGGAATCGGCGGCCAAGCGCGGCTTCGGCGTCAAGGACAGCGGCCATATCCTGCCCGGCCACGGCGGCATTCTCGACCGCGTCGACGGGCTGATGGCGGCGTCGGTCGTGGCCGCCGCGATCGCGCTGCCCCGCCTCATCGCCGGCTGAGGGCGCGTCCTCCCCAAACACGCCGCATTGGCGGTGCATCGAAGGCGCTCCGGACCCGCCTGTCGCAAGGGCGGCTGGTGGAGAAAGGCCGTGCGTCTCGGTTCTGTGATTTCGCAGCGCGGCAAATCACATTAAGACACTCAGGCATTGGATTATTCTGATGCGCGGCGTCCGGCGGATGCCCGGCGCGGCAGGCGAAGCAGGAGCGGGTGCGGAAGATGGAGCTGATCGGCGGCCTCGGGGCGGGAATTGTCGGCTACGTCGTGCCCTTCCTGTTCGTGCTCACCATCATCGTGTTCTTCCATGAACTCGGCCACTTCCTGGTCGCGCGCTGGTGCGGGGTGAAGGTCGACGCCTTCTCGATCGGGTTCGGTAAGGAACTCATCGGCCGCACCGATTCCCACGGCACGCGCTGGAAGCTGTCCGCGATCCCGCTCGGCGGCTACGTCAAGTTCGCCGGCGACGAGAACGCCGCGAGCGTGCCGGACCGCGCCGCCATCGCGGCGATGAGCGACGAGGAACGCCGCACCAGCTTCGCCGCAAAGCCCGTGTGGCAGCGCGCGGCGGTGGTGGTCGCCGGCCCGGTCGCCAACTTCCTGCTCGCGATCGCGATCTTCGCCGTCCTGCTCTCGGTCTATGGGCGCCCGGTCACGGAAGCGCGCGTCGACGGGCTGGAGCCCGGCGGCGCGGCCGCGACGGCCGGATTCGAGATCGGCGACGTCATCGTCGCCATCGACGGGCAGCCGATCGATTCCTTCGGCGGCGTCCAGCGCGTCGTCAGCACGTCGGCCGGCGAGATGCTGGCGGTGATGGTCGAGCGCGGCGGCGAGAAGGTGATGCTGAGCGTGGTGCCGCGCGCCACCGAGATGACCGACCGGTTCGGCAACGTCCAGCGCATCGGCGTGCTCGGCATCCGCCGTGACGTGTCGGCGGGCGGAATCACCACGCAGACCTATTCCGTTCCCGAGGCCGTCGTCGAAGGCGTGCGCGAGACGTGGTTCGTGGTCGACCGCACGGTGGACTACATCGCCAAGGTCGTGACCGGGCGGGAGAAGGCCGACCAGCTCGGCGGCACCATCCGCATGGCGGAGGTTTCCGGCCAGGTTGCGCGCGAGGGCATGGTGGCGCTGCTGAACCTCGCCGCGGTGTTCTCGGTCAGCATCGGGCTTCTGAACCTGCTCCCGGTGCCGATGCTGGATGGCGGCCATCTCGCCTATTATGCTATCGAAGCGGTGATGCGGCGTCCGCTGAGCGCGAAGGCGCAGGACGTGGGCTTCCGAATCGGACTGGTCCTCGTGCTGCTCCTGATGGTGTTCGCCACCTGGAACGACATCGTCCACCTGACGATGCGTCAGGCGGGCGCTTCCTGAGATCGGCGCCGCGCTCCCCGCGCGGCGTTTTCCCCAAGGGTGCCGTCGGCCGCCTCCCACGGCCTGCGGCGGCTTTCCGGGGAATTTTATGGCAGCGTGACCGAACGGCAACGCATTGAAGCCATTCGTTCACCTTGAACTCGACCTTGTATTGCCTCGGTTTGGAAAGCCTGCGATACCGGGGCTTGGCTTATAAGATCGTGGCGTACCATGCCGGTGCGCTGCTCGTGAGATCCGGATTGAAGAGGGCCGAAAGACCCCATGCGTTTGCTCAACATGCGTACCGTTGACATGATGCTGAGGCGGTTGGCCCTTGCGGTCGCCCTCTCCTTGGCCACCGTTCTGGCCGCCCCGCAGATGCCTCTGCTGGGGGTGACCGCCGCATACGCGGACGTGGTCAACAGGATCGTCGTTTCCGGATCGTCCCGTGTCGATTCGGAAACCGTTCAGGCCTACGTCACCATCAAGCCGGGCCGTCCGTTCGGCGCGGCCGACGTCGACGAGTCGCTCAAGGCGCTCTACGCAACCGGCCTCTTCAAGGACGTGAAGATCAGCCAGCAGGGCGGCAGCCTCGTGGTTTCGGTGGTCGAGAACCCGATCATCAACGAAATCGCGTTCGAGGGTAACA
>JAEZMP010000124.1 GCA_023442215.1 Pseudomonadota bacterium | reverse complement strand
CGCTGGCATAGGCCTCGCCGGACAGCGCCGCCAGCGCGCCGGGCAGGCCGGCCGCGGTGACGTCGTAGAGCGGCGCCAGTGCGTCCGGCAGCGTCGTCAAAAGGCCGTTCGTCGTCGTGTTGATGATGCCGTCGACGGTTCCGCCGACCGCGCGCTCGTTCACGGTGATGTTCGACTGCCCGGCGAGATCGGAGGTCACGGTCATCGTGACCTCGGTCGGGGCGTAATTCAGGCGCGCCTTGAACAAGGCGGGCAGGTCGGCCGTGACGAAGCGGTCGAACAGGCCGGTGATGCCCCCGGTCGCGGCGACGAGCGTGGTCGTCGGGGCGAAGCTCGTGCCGAGGAACGTCGCCTGAAGCGTGCCGGCAAGCCGCACCGTGCCGGCGACGCCGAGCTGGTCGTTGCCGCTGTCGCTCACCCGCACCGCCAGGGTGCCGAGGGGCGTCTGCACGAAGGTGCCGCCGAACAGGTCGATGATCGGCACGCCGGTGCCGCTGACGCCGATCCAGCCGGCGTTCTCGAACCGCTTCTGCAGCCCGCCGGTCGCGGCGATGCGGCCGTCGATGATGCCGGTATTGACGATCACGCTGCCGACGGTGTCGGGGCCGATCCGGAGCGCGTCCGCGACGGCGGGCGCCTGCAGGGTGCCGGAATTGAGCAGGGTGCCGTAGAGCCCGTGCATCTCCGCCGCCGCGCCGACGATGCCGGTGGCGATGACGGTGCCGGAATTGGTGAGAACGCCGTAGGTCTCGCCGCGGATGCCGACGCCGCCGTTGCCCGTCACCTGCACCGTGCCGGAATTGACGATGTCGTCGCCCTTGCGGCCATCGAGCGCGGCCGCGTTGTCGCCGCCGAACGTCAGCGTGCCGGTGTTGCGGATCGGATTGTAGAGGCCGGGAATGGTGGCGACATAGCCGTTGATGCCGTTCGAATCGACATAGATGCCGACCACGTTGTCGCCATAGGCCGAGTTCGACGACACCACCGCGCCGGGGATGTCGATCTCGTACCAGCTCGTCTTGCCGAGGGCATCGATATGCATCACCGCCGGGTGGACGGTGCCGTCGGCCGTGACCCAGTTGGCGACGAGATTGTATTCTCCGGACCGGCCTGCGCCGGTAATGCCCTCGAAATGGGTCGCGACCGCGCCGGGATGGTCGTAGGTCTCGTAGGTCCCGCTGGCGGTGTCGTAGATATAGCCGTGCTCCGCGTGGAGCCCGCCGCCGACCATGATCTCCCCATAGCCGCCCGCGATCTTGTCGCCATAGACGCCGTAGGCGGTGGTGCTGATCGCGCCGGGGATGTTGTTGGTGGTGTAGGTGCCGGTGTCGATATTGTAGATGAAGGCGTTTCCGGTCGCGAGACGGGTGTCGTAGTTGCCGACGGCGAGGTTGCCGAAGGTGCTGTGCGCGATCGTGTAGAACGTGCCGGGATCGGGATAG
Source organism: Pseudomonadota bacterium (assembly GCA_023442215.1). GTDB lineage: Bacteria > Pseudomonadota > Alphaproteobacteria > Rhizobiales > Segnochrobactraceae > Pseudoxanthobacter. The sequence goes on along the minus strand of JAEZMP010000124.1, from coordinate 4,105 downwards.
ATGATCGGCGTGATGCGCTGTCCGGCCGGCTGCGCGGCATCGTAGAGATAGCTGAGGTCGTAGGGCGCCGACACCGCGGTCTGGTAGCTGCCGACGACGCGCAGGATGCCGTCCGGCGTGCCGAAATTCGGGCCATAGGGCGAAGACCCGATGGCGCCGGGGAAGTTCGCGCCGTTCGGAGTGGGCTCCGGCATCGGCGACCAGGCCTGCGCCGTCATGTTGTAGTAGAGGCCGCCGGTGTCGTCGGTTCCGGGAATGGTGTAGTTGCCGACGATGTTGTCGCCGCGGATGCCGGTCAGGAAGGTCCCGTTCGATCCGAAATTGAGCGTCTGGAACGTGGTGGGTGTTTCCGGTCGCGGCGATTCCGCCCTCGCGGCGGTTGCGAGGCCTCCGAGACCGAGGCCGATGACGGCGAGCCTGCAGCCCCACCGCAGCGGCGCCCTGCCGCCGCAAGACCGGATTTCCATGTCGTGTTTCCCCCGCCTCATGGACGAGGCCCGGAAACCCTATCGTCGGCCGGGAAACTTGGCGATGGCGCTTTTTGCGTGCTGGCGCGCGAAAAGGCGATGCCGCACCCCGCCGGGGTGCGACAAATGAAAACAGCCGCGCCCCGGGGGCACGGCCGTGTTCATCGAACGGAATTCTGGAAGCGATGGGGTCCCGGCGAAATGCCGGCGAAGCGACCGCGCTCTCAGCCGGCCGCTTCGTCCGCGGACTTGGCGGCAGACTTCGGACCGCCCTTGGAGACGCCCACCAGCGCCGGCCGCAGCACGCGGTCGCCGATCACGAACCCCTCCTGCAGCACCTGAACGACGGTGCCGTTCGGGACCTCGGCGTTCGGAACCTCGAACATCGCCTGATGCAGGTTGGGATCGAACTTCTGCCCGTTCGGCGCGATCTTGCGCACGCCGTGCTTCTCCAGCCCCTTCAGAAGCTCGCGCTCGGTGAGCTCCACGCCGCTGAGAAGGTTGGTGAGCGCGCTGTCGGCCGCGGCGCGGGCCTCCGCCGGCAGCGCATCGAGCGCCCGGCGCAGATTGTCGCCGACGCTCAGCATGTCGCGGGCGAACGAGGCGATGGCATAGCGGCCGGCGTCCTGCACCTCGCGCTCGGTGCGCCGGCGCAGGTTTTCCATCTCGGCCAGCGTGCGCAGCACCTGGTCGCGCAGATTGTCGTTCTCGGCCTTCAGCGCCGCAACGGCATCCGACGCGGCGGCCTGAGGCTGCTGCGCATCCTCGGTGCCCACGGCCTCGGCGGCCGGTTCGGTTTCCTGGGTCGGTTCGCGGCTTTCGGTCGTCATTTCGGTTCAGTCTGATCTCGGGATTGTTCGGATCTCGGGATACCCGTTCGCCGGCATCGGCGGACCGATACCGGCGATTACGCGTCGGTCGTGGAGCCGGCGCCGGAGCGCCGGTCGTCCGTTCAGATCGCGCTCTTGATCCAGTCCTGAAGCTGCTGCTTCGGCAGGGCGCCGACCTTCGTGGCGGCGAGTTCGCCACCCTTGAAGACCATCAGCGTCGGGATCGAGCGCACGCCGTACTTGATCGCGGTCGCCTGATTCTCGTCCACGTTCAGCTTGGCGATGCGGACGGACCCTTCGAGGTTGGAGGCGATCTCCTCCAGCGCCGGCGCGATCATCTTGCACGGGCCGCACCACTCGGCCCAGAAATCGACGACGACAGGAACGTCCGCGTCGAGAACATCGGCCTTGAAGGACGTGTCGGTCACCTTGGTCGTGGCGGAGTCTGCGGCGGAAGCCATGTCGAACCTCATCTGTCGCAAAAGCGACGTTCGGGGAACTGGGGCGCCGAAGCCGGGCGTGGCATCGGGCGTCGGGTTCGGCTGGAACGTAGGAACTGCCCCCCCGCCCGTCAAGGTTGGCGGCGCCCGGCACCGCCCCGGAACCGGCGGGAAACGGCTTTTCCACCCCGTGAATTCGCCGTTGCGCACCGCCATCGGAGCCGCCATGGTCGGCGGAAGGCTCGAGAGAACCGAGCGGACGCCGCGACGGCATCCCGGTTTCCCGCCGGCCCGTTGCCATCACACCGGACGACGATGACCAGACTGCACTTTTCGCTTCCGAATCTTCTCGCCATCGGCCTCGCCGCAATCGTGGCCCTCGGCGCCGCGCTGTGGCTGCGCTACGGCCTGATCGACGTCACCGAGATCGCCCAGTCCTGCGAAGCCGGCGAGGCATCGCTGCGCTGCACGGTGCGGATGGTGTTCAACCAGAGCTTCCGCACGGTTTTCCCGGGCATCGTCGCCGTGCTGATCGGCCTCTACACCCTCGTGCGGCCGAGCGTGCTGCTGTTCGGCGCCACGATCGCCGCGGCGACCGTCTGCATCGTGCTGTTCAGCGCATGGCCCGCGGGCCTCGCGTTCACGCTCGCGCTCCTGTCGCTTGCGCGGCCGGCGCGGACTGCCCGCGGCTGAACGGCCTGAGCGCGATCCCGAGCACGGCGAGCACGATCGCGAACGCCCACGCCTGCCAGTTCAGCACGCCTTCGTTGATCACCACGCCGATGGCGGTCGCCACGATCAGAAGGGCGAACAGGCGTTCCGTGCGCCCCGCGGGGCCGATGGCCGGCACGATCAGCACCGCGGCGGCGAGCGGCGCGAACGCCGCGAACTGGAAGTCGCGATAGCGCGAATCGGCGAGCAGCGCGATCAGCGTCGGCACCGCCAGCACCAGCGTCGGCACGAGGCACCAGCCGATCAGGCGGCCGAGGGGCGCGAGGCCGGCAGGGGCCGGCACTCCCCCGAGCACCGCTTCAAGGCGCGGGCGCGCGGCACCGGTCGCAACTGCACGGGCAGCCAGAAGCGGCATGGCGATGCCGAGCACCAGGGTCGAGAGCGCGAGCGCCCAATCCCAGCCGTCCAGACTGATGACGGGCGCTTCCTCCGCCCACCACGGCAGCGCGAAGCCGCAGACGAGCGCCAGGAAGGCGACACGATAGGCGCCGCGCCCGCGCGCCGCCGCGCCGGCGACGAACACCATCACGGCGGCGAGAATGCCGACCACGCCCTGCCAGCGCCAGCCGGGATGGTCGCTGATCGCCACGCCCCAGTGGAACTTCACGGCGCCGTCATCGTCGAGCACGCCCCATTCGCCGCCCACGGTGCCTTCGAGCGCCCGCTTCCAGGGCTGATCCAGCGCCTCGATCAGGTTGTAGTCCCAGCCGTTCTTCTTGGAGAGCGCGATGATCTCGGAGAGATAGCGCACCTGGTTGGAAGGCGACGGCAGCGCCCCCTCGCGCATCCGCCCGCGGCTCGGCCATCCCGTCTCGCCGATCAGGATCTGCTTGCCCTTGAACAGGTCGCCCATCTCCCGCCGCACGTCCTCGACATGGTCGCGCGCGCCGTTCACGTCCACGGGGTCGTTTTCCCAGTACGGCAGGATGTGGATGGTGACGAAATCGACCTCGTCGGCGATCGGCTTGTTCTCCTCCCAGAACTCCCACACGTCGGCATAGGTCACCGGGATCGGCGCGACCGCCTTGCGGACCGTGCGGATGGCATCGATCAGGGTGTCGCGGGAGAGGTCGCGCCGCAGCAGCACCTCGTTGCCGACCACGAAGCCGCGAATGGTATCGGGATAGGCCTTCGCGAGTTCGATGGCGGTGGCGATTTCCTTGGCGTTGTCCGCCCGGTTGCGGCCGAGCCAGATGCCCTGCAGCACCTTCAGCCCGTGGCGACGGGCGATGTCGGGCACCGCGGCCAGCCCCTGCCCGGTGGAATATGTCCGCACGCACGACGTGACCTTGGAGAGTTCCGCCAGTTGCCGGTCGATCTGCTCGGGCTGGATGAACAGCTTCGGATCGAACGGCGTCTGGTCGTCCTCATAGGGCGCATAGGACAGGCACGCGATCTCCTCGCCGGTCGCGAGCGGAGACGGCGGCACCGCGACCGGGCGGCCGAGCCACCACCATCCTGCCGCGACGAGGGCCACCACGAGAACGGAAAGAAAGCGGGTCGAACGGCGGGCTCTCATGGCGTCAAGACTATCCTGCGGCGGGAACCGGGAAACCGGACAAGCGGAACGGCGACCCGCTCCGGCGAGGATTTGGACCGGGAACCCCGGCACATGCAAGGGGGCGGCGGGCAATGG
>JAEZMP010000069.1 GCA_023442215.1 Pseudomonadota bacterium | reverse complement strand
CTATTGCGCCTGATGCCGATGCCGCGATTCGCTTGCTGCGTTTCGAACATGCGCCGCGCCGGCTTTGTCGCCGCGGGCCTCGTCGGCGTCCCTCTGGCCGGGCTGAGGCCTGCCGTCGGTGAGCGCTCCCGGCTTGGTCCGCCACGGCGCCGGTGTTTTCCGGCCATCTCCCACCATTTCCGTCCAACCGTGCCGGCGTCGTCCGAGGCCTCTCGGACGTTCGATCGGTGCGATTGACTCGTTCAATAAATCCGCATACCGTCTGCGCATGTTCGCAGTTTCTATATTCGGTATGTAGAACGCATGAGCCAGTCCTCCGCCGCCCGCTTCCCGTTTTCGATCGGTCACGTCGCGAAGGTGACGGGTGTCGCCGTGTCGACCATCCGCTCGTGGGAGAACCAGGGCCTGCTCGCGCCCAACAAGTCGGCCGGCGGTCACCGCTCCTACGGCGAGGCCGATATCGAGCGCATCCGTCGCATCGACCGGATGCGGCGGATGGACGGGCAGAGCCTGTCCGCGATCCGCCGGGTGCTCGACAGCGAGGAAGAGGCCGCGGCGCCGGAGGACGGCGAGACGGCACCGGCGGCAGCCTTCAATCATCTCGGCGCGCGCGTGCGCGGCCTGCGCCAGGAGGCCGGCCTGTCGCTGCGCGAGCTCTCCGACCGCACCGCCATCGCCTCCTCGCACCTCAGCATGTTCGAGCGCGGCGTCGCCTTCCTCTCCCCGGCGCGCCTCAATGCCATCGCCGAGGTGTTCGGGCGCACGCTCGCCGAACTGCTCGGCGGCACCAAGGGGCGCGACTTCCCGGTCGTCCGCCGCGGGCAGGGCCGTATCGTCGGCTCGTTCGGGCCCGGCGTGACGATCGAGCAGCTCACCGTCTCCCAGCGGCTGATGGATGCCGAGGTCTGGACGATCGATCCCGACCGCGAGAGCGACGGCTTCTACGCCCACGAGGGCGAGGAGCTGATCTACGTGCTGGAAGGCTCGCTGGAACTGGCGCTCGCCGACCGCGACGCCGAGGTGCTGAACCCGGGCGACGGCGCCTATTTCAACAGCCGCATCGCCCATCGCTGGCGCAACACCGGCCGGGTGCCGGCCAAGGTGCTGTGGATCAACACCGACAGCGACCGGCTGTCGTCCATGACCTTCGAGAAGACAGACCGCCGCCTCGGGCTCGGCGCCGGCATCGGCGAGGGCATCGGCGAGGGCGCGCTCAGCCTGGAACTGCCGCCGGGAGCGCGCACCTTCCGCGTGATCGAGACCCACACCGAGGGCCACCCGACCCACATCCTGATCGAGCCGCTCGAAGGCCTCGACGCCGACAGCGTCGCCGGCAAGGCGCGCCAGTTCGCCGAGCGCTACGATAGTCTGCGGCCGATGCTGCTTCACGAGCCGCGCGGCCATTCCGGCGCCTTCGGGCTGGTGCCGGTGGCCTCCAGCGCCGCGGATTTCGGGGCGTTCTTCATCTCCTCCTACGGCTATCCCGGCCTCTGCGGCCACGCGATCATGGGCTACACGGCGGCGCTGCGGGCGCTCGGCCGCCTCGCCAGCCACCCGCGTTTCACCATCGAGGTGCCGAACGGCATCCTCACCGTCCACGTCGGGGCGGAGGGCGACGCGGATGCCATCGCGCTCGAAATGCCGCCGGCGATCATCGCCGAGGCGAGCCGTCACGTTCACGTCGACGGGCACGATCTCGACGTCGCCGTCGCCGTGTGCGGCGACTGCTACGCCCTCGTCGATGCCGACGCGGCGGGCCTCTCCCTCGATATCGGCGGAATAGACCGGCTGCTCGCCGTCGGCGACGGCCTGCGCCGCCACCTGAACGAGGCGCTGCCCCGGCGCAGCGGCTCGCGGCCGGTGATCGATGCCGTGCTGTTCCACGGGACCGGCGACAGCGGCGCCGCGCGCCAGTTCCTCGCCATCGATCGCCAGAAGTTCGACCGCTCGCCCGGCGTCGCCGGCTTGTCCTGCCTGCTGGCCCTGCGCGCCGCCACGGGAACGGCCGCGCCGGGGACCCGGCTCGAGGCCGTCAGCCTGTTCGGCGGCCACCTCTCGGGCGAGCTCATCACCACGACCCACGGCGCGGGCAGCGCCGTGGCCGTCACGACCCGGATCACGGGACGCGCGCACCTCAAGGCCGTGGCGACGCTCATCCAGGAGGAGGGCGATCCTCTCGGCAGCGGCTTCCTGAGATAGGCCCCCGCCTCGCAACCAACCAGAAAACCAGGGAACAGACGATGACAACCGCCTCATCCATCCGGCCGTCTCGGGCCATCCACCCGGCGATCCGCCATCTCGTCCTTCTGCTCGTCGGCGCCGTCGTCCTGGCGCTTTCCAGCCTGCAGTCCGCGTTCGCCACGGATCCGAACCTCGTGCTCGACCGCATCCGCAACAGCGGCGAGCTGCGCGTGCCGGTGATGGTCGGCGAGGAGCCGGGCTACATCCGCAACCGCGACACCGGCGAGTGGGGCGGCTTCTACATGGATTGGGCGAAGGACATCGCCGAGCTGCTCAACGTGAAGGTGGTGCCCGTCGAGACCACCTGGGGCAATCTCGCCGCCGACTTCCAGGCCAACAAGATCGACATCGCCTTCGGCCTCAACCCGAACCCGAAGCGCGGCCTCGTCGTCGACTATCTGAGCGTGCCGTTGTTCACCGACGCCTGGGCGATCGTCACCAAGCCGGGCTTCACCAAGAAGACCTGGGCCGAGCTGAACGATCCGTCCGTGCGCCTCGTGGTGCAGAAGGGCGGCACCATGCAGGTCGTCGCCGAGTCGCTGACGCCCAAGGCCACGATCACCCCGGTCGAGGATCGTCCGCTCGGCGTGATGGAACTGCAGGCCGGCCGCGCCGACGCCATGATCCTCGCGGTGTTCGACGCCATCGAGGTCGCCAAGCAGATCAACGGCGAGATCATCCTGCCGAGCCCGATGCTGCTCAATCCGGCCACCATCGGCGTGCGCCGCGAGGAAGGCAACGAGGGCTACGAGAACTGGCTCACCAACTGGGTGAACCAGCAGCGCGCCCTCGGTCTCGCTCAGGGCAAGCTGCGCAAGACCTTCGAGGACCGCGGCATCGACCTTTCCGTGCTGCCGCCTGAGTTCAATTTCTGACGCCGATCCCGGTGCCGGCTCCGGCTGGCACCGGCCCCGTTCCTCGCCAAGCAAGGTCGCCGAACCGTGTTCGACTGGTCCGTCATCACCCAAAACGCCCACCTGTTTGCCTGGGGACTTCTGGTCACCCAGGAATACACAGTGATCACCTGCGTTCTGGGGCTGATCGTCGGGCTTCTGATCGCGCTCGCCCAGCTTTCGCCGCTGCGCGCCCTGCGCGTCGTCGGCATGCTGTTCGTCGAATTCTTCCGCAACGTGTCGCTGCTCGTGTGGCTGTTGTGGAGCTACTACGCCCTGCCGATCTTCGCGGGCATCAACATCAGCAAGCAGGCCGCCGGCATCCTCGCGCTCAGCCTCTATGGCGGCGCCTACTATGCCGAGATCCTGCGCGCCGGCATCCAGGCGCTCGACCATGGACAGGCCGACGCCGCCAAGGCGCTCGGAATGCGGCCGTGGCAGGCGATGCACCGGATCATCCTGCCGCAGGCCTTCCGGCAGATGATTCCGCCGCTCGCCGGACAGACCATCATCCAGATGAAGAACACGACGCTTCTCTCCGTCATCACCGTGCCGGACCTGCTCTATCAGGCGAGCTACGTGTCGTCGTTCACCTACCGGCCGATGGAAGTCTACACCGTGGTCGGCCTCATCTTCCTGGCGATCCTGATCCCCTCCAACTATCTCGCGCGCCGGCTCGAGATGCGCAGCCATTGAGAGGGCCGAACATGACCCGTCTTCCCACCGATGCCGCTCCGCTGGTCGAAGTCAGCCGCGTGCGCAAGGCCTTCGGCTCCCACGAGGTGCTGAAGGGCATCGACCTCACCGTCTATCCCGGGGAAGTGGTGGCGCTGCTCGGCTCGTCCGGCTCCGGAAAGACGACGCTCCTGCGCTGCGTGAATCTTCTCGAGCAGCCGAGTTCCGGCAGAATCGTGATCGACGGCGCGCCGATCTTCGACCGCGCCCCGGACGGCCGCGACAATGCCCGCCTCAGCGGCCGCGACGTCGCCGCGATGCGCAGCCGCGTCGGCATGGTGTTCCAGCAGTTCAACCTGTTTCCGCACATGAACGTGCTCGCCAACGTCATGGAAGGTCCGCGCACGGTTCTGCGCGAGAACGACGCGACCAACCGTGCCCGCGCCCTCGACCTGCTCGCCAAGGTGGGCATGGCGGACTTCGCCGACCGCATGCCGGGCCGCCTCTCGGGCGGGCAGAAGCAGCGGGTTTCCATCGCCCGCGCCCTCAACATGCGCCCCTCGCTGATGCTGTTCGACGAGCCGACCTCCGCGCTCGATCCGGAACTCGTCGGCGAGGTGCTCAACACGATGATCACGCTGGCGCGCGAGGGCATGACGATGCTGGTCGTCACCCACGAGCTCGGCTTCGCCCTCGAGGTCGCCACCCGGGTGGTGTTTCTCGACCAGGGCGCCATCGCCGCGCAGGGCACGCCGCAGGAGGTGCTGCTGCACCCGACCAACGAGCGCGTTCGCGGCTTCGTCAACCGCTTCCACGCGACGGCCGAGCTGATGCGGCCGCTGCTTCAGACCTGACGCGCACCCGGCGTCATCCGGCCCCTTTTTCGTCTGCGTCGCATGCCTGCGGGGCGTGCCACGCCACCCCCTTGTCACGAGACCCGTTCAGAAACCGAGACCGAACATGACCAAGACCAACTGGCAGGGCATCCACAGTGTCCTCGTCACGCCCTTCCTGCCCGAGGGGCCGATCGACTTCCCGCGCTTCGAGGCGCTCGCCGAGGCGAACATCGCCAATGGCGCCGACGGGCTGATCGTCTGCGGTTCGACGGGCGAGTTCTATGCCATGACCGTCGCCGAGCGGGTGAAGCTGTTCGAGGCGACCGTGATGGTCGCCGCCGGCCGCGTGCCGGTGCTGGCGGGCGTCTCCGATCTGCACACCGACGTGGTGCTGGAGCTGACCAAGGCCGCCGAGACCACCGGCTGCGACGGCATCCTCGCGCTGCCGCCGATCTACGCCAAGCCCGACCTGCGCGAGGCGGAGCACTTCTATCGCCGCATCTGCGCCGCCTCCGGCCTGCCGGTGATGCTCTACAACAGCCCGGTCCGCATCGGCGTCAACATCACGCCCGATCTGGTGGCGCGGCTTGCCGAGATCCCCAACGTCGTGGCGATCAAGGACTCCTCCGGCGACATCCAGCAGGTCGCCGAGCTCTGCCAGAAGGTGAAGGGCGAGCTCGCGGTGTTCGTCGGCTACGAGACCATGATCCGCTCGTCGCTGCCGCTCGGCGTCGTCGGCGTGGTCGCCATGGCGCACCAGCTCTCCGGCCGCCTCGTGCGCCGCTATTTCGATGCGTGCGCTGCCGGCGACGCCGCCACGGCCGACCGGCTGGAGCCGGCGCTGTTCGCCATCTACCGCTGCTTCAAGAGCGGCAGCTTCTATGCCGGCATCAAGGCGGCGATGAACGCGCTCGGCCAGCCCGTCGGCATCCCGCGCGAGCCGCTGCTGCCGTTCTCGGACGCGCAGCTTGCGAGCGTGGCGAAGATTCTCGCCGACGCCGACGTCGCCGCCACCATCCAGACGCTCGCCTGAACGGACACAGAGATCATGCGCTCGACCCGCATCATTCAGGGCATCGATTCCCACACGGCCGGCTGCCCGCTCCGCCTCATCACCTCCGGCTTCGGGCCGATCCGCGGCGCCACCATGGTGGAGAAGCGGGCCGACCTCATGAGCCGCGACTGGCTGCGCCAGCTCGTGCTGTTCGAGCCGCGCGGCTCGTTCAACATGCCCGCCGCCGTGCTCACCGAGGCCTGCTCGCCGGATGCCGACATCGGCATGCTCATCCTGGAGCCGGACACCTATCCGCCGATGTGCGGCCACTGCGCCATGGCGGTCGCGACCATTGCGGTCGAGGCCGGCTACATCACCGCGCAGGAAGGCGAGACGCTGGTGCGGCTCGACACGCCGGCCGGCGTGGTGCCCGCGCGGGTGAAGGTGGAGAACGGCCGCGCCGTCTCCGTCACGCTCGAAATGCCGCTGAGCTTCCTCTACCGGCGCGACGTGATGGTCGAGACCAAGAGCTTCGGTTCCGTCCGCGCCGACATCGCCTTCGGCGGCGACTTCTATCTCATCGTCGAGGCCGCCGATCTCGGCCTCGAGCTGACGACCGACAATGCCTGGGCGCTGGTGAGCGCGGCCGCCGAACTGCGCGCCGGGCTGAAGGACATTCCCGTCCAGCACCCGACGCTCGCCCACGTCAACGAGATCTACCAGATCGAGATCGTGGGGGCCGGCGACGGCGTGCGCTTCGACGGCAAGAACGTCGTCGTCTGCCCGCCGACCGTGATCGACCGCTCGCCCTGCGGCACCGGCACCGCCTCGCGCATGGCGATGCTGCACGGCAAGGGTGACCTGAAGGTGGGCGACAGCTTCCGCCACGCCGGCATTCTCGACACCGTCTTCACCGGCCAGGTGCACGGCGAGGACACCGTGGGCGACCTGCCGGCCATCCGCTGCACCGTGACCGGCTCGGCCTACCTCACCGGCAGCTTCAACTTCTTCCTCGATCCCCACGATCCGTTCCAGCAGGGCTTCCGTCTGACGGGCGTCTGAGGAAACGGATTCAGGAGAGGCACATGTCCCACGATTTCGACCCGAATGACGTGACCGCCATCACCGATCACCTGATCGGCGGGCGGCGCGTCGCCGGCGACGGCGCGGAAATCGCGCTGGTTCGTCCCTCGGACGGCGCCACGATCGGCGCCATCCGCGCCGCGGACGAGGCGCTGGTCGACGAGGCGATGCAGAACGCCGCGCACGTGCGCATCGCCTCCGGCTGGGCCACCGCCACGCCGCTGGAGCGGGCGCGGGTCCTGAAGGCATGGGCCGACCTGATGGACGCGCGGCGCACCGAACTCGGCCGGCTCGAGGCTGCGACGACGACCCGGCCGGTGGCCGACGTCATCACCCGCGATCTCGTCCGGGCCGCGGGCGCCGTGCGCTATTTCGCCGAATGGGCCGACAAGGTCGAAGGCGCGCTGATCGCCGGGGCGAACAGCGGCACGACCCTTCTGAAGCCGGAGCCCTACGGCATCATCGCCTCCATTGCGCCGTTCAACTTCCCGGCGATCAACGCCATCTGGAAGTCGGCGCCTGCGCTGGCGACCGGCAACGCGGTGGTGC
>JAEZMP010000032.1 GCA_023442215.1 Pseudomonadota bacterium | reverse complement strand
AACATTGCCAAGTCCATCACCGCCAACCACCCGGAATGCTTCCTCATCGTGCTGCTCATCGACGAGCGGCCCGAGGAAGTGACCGACATGCAGCGCTCGGTGAAGGGCGAGGTGGTTTCCTCCACCTTCGACGAGCCGGCCTCACGTCACGTGCAGGTCGCGGAAATGGTGATCGAGAAGGCCAAGCGCCTCGTGGAACATGGCCGCGACGTGGTCATTCTGCTCGATTCCATCACCCGCCTCGGCCGCGCCTACAACACGGTGGTGCCGTCGTCCGGCAAGGTTCTGACCGGCGGTGTCGACGCCAACGCGCTGCAGCGCCCGAAGCGCTTCTTCGGCGCCGCGCGCAACATCGAGGAAGGCGGTTCGCTGACGATCATCGCGACCGCGCTGATCGATACGGGCAGCCGCATGGACGAAGTCATCTTCGAAGAGTTCAAAGGCACCGGCAACTCGGAGATCATTCTGGACCGCAAGGTCTCCGACAAGCGCGTGTTCCCGGCGATCGACATCCAGCGCTCCGGCACCCGCAAGGAGGAGCTGCTCGTTCCCTCCGACCAGCTCAAGAAGACCTACGTGCTGCGTCGCATCCTCAATCCCATGGGGACGGTCGATGCCGTGGAGTTCCTGCTCGACAAGCTGCGGCAGACGAAGACCAATCAGGATTTCTTCGACTCCATGAACACCTGATCGAACGCCTGAGCGGATATCGTCCGCATCAGGCTCCCGCAACGACAGCGGGTGGACGCTTCGACGAAAAAGGCCACGGCAGGATCTCCGCCGTGGCCTTTTTTCGTTGGCAGAGCCGCGGCACGTTTCAGGCCGCCTCTCTACAATTAAAAATTGCGAAATTAGAGATAAGTCGCTGAAAAAGAGATCGACAGGGAAGCCCGTCAGTGGCAATTCGGCTGCTGTTCCGACCTGATAGATTCAAAAACAAAAACGGCCGCTGTCGGGCTTCCAAATGGCTCTGAGAACGGGTACCCGTCGTCAGTCCTCGGCATCTGCCGCATTTCGTCTCAATCGGCGTCCTGGAAGCCGATCCGGCCTTCGCGGGCATCGAACGCGACGGCGTAGCGCTGAAAGAACGGCATTCCGGCGTTGGAGACCGCGCCGCTGGGCGAAACGACGATGTCGTCGGTGCGCAGGTCCCCGGTCGATTCCAGCGAGAGGCTGATCGCACTGCCGATCTGCATGGTCACCGTGTGTCCCGGCATCAGGTCGCCGATCGGATCGGTGAAGTAGCCGATCTCGTAGCCCGGCAGGGCGAACGTCATGGCCGGTGATCCCGTGCCGAACAGCACCGGCTGGCAGGCGGGTCCCATGGTGTCGAGCGTATAGCAGGCCTCGATGCCGTCGGTCTGCCAGGTGCGAAATCCGTCGACGGTCGTGCGGGCGCCGGCTCCGATGCGCATGAAGTCGAACGAGCCGGCATTGCCGCGCGTCAGGCCGACGGCAACAAAGGCGTTCTGGCTGTCCGTGGCGTCGACCACGAACCCCGAGGACAGGTTGCCTTCGAGCGCTTGGAACGGATTGGAAAGGCCGTCTTCGCCGCGATAATCCGCACCGAAATACCCGACCGATCCCAGCGGAAGAGCGGAGCAGTTCGCCGCGGGCGCGCCGCACGACACGGAGGTGATCACTTCGATCGCGATCGGCCTCGTGGTGCGTGCCGGGCCGCTGGCATCGGGAAAGGAGACATCGGCATAGGCGACGTAGCCGTCCACCACGGTGCCGTTGGCATAGGTGCCCCGGATTTTCTGGTCGGTCTTGCGCACGTTCGGGCCGACCATCTGCTCCATCACCCGGATCCCGGACGAGCCCGTATCGAACACCAGGGCAGCCGGCTTGCCGTCGCCGATGCTGACATTGATGAGGTTGGGGATTGACGCCTGCGCATCCTGTCCGAGCGGGATGTTGACGGTGTTCTCGTCCGCGAGGGCAGGGGACGCCGCCACGGCGCCGAGAAGGCAGGTCGCGAGAAGCAGGGACGCAACGCGGCCGGCTTTCGCCGTCGCCCTGAAAGCGCGCGCGCACATTTGTCGCCACGCGGTGTCTTCGTGTCTCGGCGTGTCGGCCGCTACCCTGAATGCCGTCATCTCGACCCTCGATTTCCGCACTGATCCCCGCCGAACCATAATCGAACGGCCGGCAAGGTCACGACGGAAATCGAAGGGCTGTCCGGTTTGGTTTCCGACCCGTTCAAGCCGTGCCGCGGAGGGCAGGGATGAGGGCTTCTACGGTGACAATCGGCAGCGAGCAGGTCGCGCCCCGGCAGAGATAGACCGTCTCGCGTCCGTCCACCGCGCGCTTGCCGAAGGCCGGATGAGCATCGGCGATCCCATCCTCGGCCACGATCGTGACCATCCTGCCTGGCTTGGGAGAGCGTCGGATCGCCTCGGTCAAAGCGCCCGGAGCGCCTCCAGGCGGCAGCACGACGACGGCCTGCTCCGCATTGATGCGGCTGTCCATGGCGTTCAGCAGTCCGGCGTGACCGAAGACGTTGGAGACGATCTCGCCGGCGAACGTTTCGAACAGCTGGTCCACCCGCGCGCGATACAGGTCGTTGCCGGTTGCCAGCCACAATGCCGTCAGGGCTTCGGCGACCTGCGCATTGCCGCTCGGTGTCGCCTCGTCGAGACCTGCCGAGAGCCTGACGATGAGCTTGTCCGCATCATCGGCGGCGAGCGCATAGGCGCCGCTTTCGAGCCGGTGATGCCGGTCCAGAACGTCGCCCCAGATCATGGCGTCGTCGATATAGGACGGATCCGCGGTTGCCTGATGCAGGGCGAACGCGGCGCGGATCATCGCGGCATGGTCGGTGGAGAGGCCCGGGAAAGTGCGCCTTTCCTTGCGGGCCGCGTGGCCGAGGCGCGGCCCGTCGGCGAGAAGCTGCTTCACCCCGCGATAGGCGCCGGCCGCGAGGGCGATCCAGTCCGGCCGGCCGAACAGGCCACCGGCCTCGGCGAGGGCCGCGATGACGAGGCCGTTCCAGTCGGCCAGCACCTTGTCGTCCCTGCCGGGCGGCACGCGGGCGGAGCGGGCGGCAAGGAGACGCGCCCGTAGCGGCGCGAGGTGCGCTTCCTCGGCATCGTCTCCAAATCCCCGGGCAAGGCGATTGGGGATCGACCGTCCCTCGAAATTGCCCCGTGCGCTGATATCGTAGGCCGTCTCGAACGCCGCAGCATCGGGTCCGATGATCGCGGCGACCTCGGCCGGCGTCCAGACATAGAAGCGGCCTTCCTCGCCTTCCGAATCCGCGTCGAGACTTGCGGCGAACGCGCCGGCTTCGGCGATCATCTCCCGTTGCAGCCAGCCGATGGTCTCTGTGATCCGGCGCCCGAAGCCGGCGTCGCCGCCGGACGCGGCGGCCTGGACCAGAAGCGACATCAGTTGCCCGTTGTCGTAGAGCATCTTCTCGAAGTGCGGGACCAGCCAGCGATAGTCGACCGAGTAGCGCGCGAAGCCGCCGCCGATATGGTCGTAGATGCCGCCGTTGGATATCCGCTCCAGCGTCGTCATGACGTGCGCCCGGTGGCGCTCGTCGCCGGTGCGACGGAAGGCGCGCCAGTGCAGTTCGAGAAGCGGCGCCTGCGGGAATTTCGGCGCGCCCTGGGTGCCGCCATTGACGTCGTCCGCAATCGTCAGAAGCTGCGCGGCCGCCTCGTCGATGGTGTCGGCATCGAGCGTCACGCTCGTCGCCTTGCGGGGAGCCGACAGTGCGGCGACGAGATTGACGCTGTTGATGCGCACCGCGTCGGCACCCGTGCGGTAGGCCTCTGCGACCGCCTCGAGGATCTGGACGAAACCGGGCCGGCCATAGCGCGGCTCCGGGGGAAAATAGGTCCCGCCCCAGAACGGTGCGCCGTCCGGTTTCAGAAACATCGTCAGTGGCCATCCACCCTGTTCGCCCAGCGTGTGGAGGGCGTTCATATAGATCTGGTCGATCTCCGGACGCTCCTCCCGGTCGACCTTGATGTTGACGAACAGGCGATTCATCACGGCGGCGATGTCGGGATTCTCGAAGCTCTCATGCGCCATGACGTGGCACCAGTGGCACGCCGCATAGCCGACGGAGAGCAGCACCGGCTTGTCGAGGGCCGCTGCCTCGGCGAAGGCCTGGTGCCCCCAGGCGCGCCAGTGCACGGGATTTTCCGCGTGCTGGACCAGATACGGGCTCACCTCGAAGCGCAGCAGGTTCTCCGGCGGGGGCAGGGTAGCGGCGGTGTCGGTCATCTCGCTCTTCTCCGTCGGTGCCGTGTTCGGATGGGCAGGGGTCGTCCGTCCGATGCTCGAGCGCGATGCGGCGCGCTCCGTGTCCCTGCGCAACGAATCGCGGTGCCGGATGTTCCGGAAATCGCGTCGCGGCGGCGCGCCCGGCCTTTCCGGACGGCGGATGATGCCATAGATCAGGCGCGACCGCGCACCCGGAGACGTGCCATGCAGAGCCTTCCGAGCGACACCGTCGCCGGCGACACCATCGTTGCCCTGTCGAGCGGCGCCCTCCCGGCGGCGATCGCCGTGGTGCGGCTGTCGGGGCCGAATGCGGGACCTGCTCTCTCCGCGCTCTGCGGCGGGCGCCTGCCGCCACCCCGGCGGGCCGTCCTGCGCCGTCTTGCGCGCCGCTCGGACGGTTCGCCGCTCGACCGGGCACTGGTGCTTTGGCTGCCGGGTCCGGAAACGGCGACCGGCGAGGACATGGCGGAACTGCATCTCCACGGCGGCCGGGCCGTCGTCGCCGCCGTGATCGCGGAACTGGCCTCGGGCGGCCCGGCGGCGTTCGCCCGCCCCGCCGAACCCGGCGAGTTCACCCGCCGCGCTTTTCTGGCGGGCAGGATGGATCTCGCGGCGGTCGAAGGCCTTGCCGATCTTCTTGCGGCCGAAACCGAGGCCCAGCGCGTCCAGGCGCTTGCCCAGGCCGGCGGCGCGCTGTCGTCCCGCATCGCCGGCTGGCGCAATCGGCTGATCGAGGTCCGAGCATTGATCGAGGCCAGTCTCGACTTTTCCGACGAGGCTGACGTCGCCGAGGCGGCCGAGCAGCAGGCGATCGCCGAGGCGGCTGGCCTGCGCTCGGCGCTTGCGGCTGCGCTCGCCGATGCCGGCCGTGGCGAGCGGCTGCGGGACGGCTTTCAGGTCGCGCTGATGGGCCCGCCGAACGCGGGCAAGTCGAGCCTGATGAACGCGCTGGCTTCTCGCGAGATCGCCATCGTCACGGCGGAGGCTGGAACGACCCGGGACGTGATCGAGGTGCATCTCGATCTCGGCGGCTACCCCGTCACCGTCGCGGACACGGCCGGCCTGCGCGAGACGGCGGGCGAGGCCGAGCGCGAGGGCATCCGCCGCGCGCTGGACCGAGGCCGTGGTGCCGATCTCGTGGTGTGGCTCGATCCACCGGACGCAACGGCGCTGGAGCCGCCGGCCGGGCTCGGTGGATCGCTCTGGCGGATTCGCACGAAGGCGGATCTGGAGCCGCGCGACACGGACGACCCCCGCCCGGATGGAGCCGCCCGGGAGGGCGCGGTGGGAGCGCCCCGCCGCATTTCCATCGCGAGCGGGGAGGGGGTCGGCGAGCTCGTCGCCGCGATCGGGGCCGCTGCAGCGGCCAGCCTGAAGGGCGGCGAGGACGCGCTGGTCACCCGGGCGCGCCACCGCGCCGCGATCGAGGATGCCGTGGCCTGTCTCGACCGGGCGACGACGTCCGGTTTCGTTCCGCCGGAGCTTCGCGCGGAAGAACTGCGCCGCGCCGGGGATGCGCTTGGCCGCGTAGTCGGCGCCGTTGGCGTCGAGGCGGTGCTCGGACGGATCTTCTCGTCGTTCTGCATCGGGAAGTGATGCGGTTGGTCCGAACGATTGTCGGGAGTGCGTTAAGAGAGCATTCACCAAACCGGAGTGTTTCACGTGAAACATTCCGGCCGCTCGTGCGGACCACATCGCGTGTTTCACGTGAAACACATGTCCTCCCCTCAGGGAAATCGGCGTCGCGCTTTGATCGCCGATGCTGTAAGACGAAGCCATGCAGAACATCGAGGATGCGGAGGTCGCCGTGCAGCGACGGTACGATGTCGTGGTGATTGGTGGCGGGCACGCCGGCTGCGAGGCCGCGGCGGCCGCCGCGCGCGTCGGAGCCCGCGTTGCGCTCGTCACGCAGGACGCGGCGACCATCGGCGTGATGTCGTGCAATCCGGCGATCGGCGGCCTCGGCAAGGGCCATCTCGTCCGGGAGATCGATGCGCTGGATGGCCTGATGGCCCGCGTGGCGG
>JAEZMP010000012.1 GCA_023442215.1 Pseudomonadota bacterium | reverse complement strand
TCCGTGCCGGCGGTGGCGGTGCCGTTGCCGGTCGCGTAGTGCACCATGACCTGCGCGGCGGAGGCCGCCGACAGTGTCACGGTGAATTCCAGGTACTTGGTGCCGCTGTTTTCTTCGGTAACCGAGGCATCGGCCACCGACAGCGTCGGCAGCACCGGCGCCACGGTGTCGTCATCGACGATCGTTCCGGTCGCTACCCCATTGGCGATGGTCGCGCCGTTCGGTGTCGACAGCGTGAGGGAGAAGGTCTCATTGCCTTCGACGATGCGGTCGCCGATCAGCGGCACATGGATTTCCGCCATGGTCTGGCCGGGCGCGAAGGTGAGCGTGCCGCTCACGGCCTCGTAGTCCGCCCCGGCGGTGGCGGTGCCGTCCGCCGTGGAATAGTGCACCGTCACGGTTCCGGTGGAGGCGTAGGACAGCCGCACCATGAACATCATGTGGGGCTCGCCGTCGTCGCCCTCTGCGGCCGAAACGCTCTCGATCGAAAGCGTCGGCGGGGTCGACGGCGCTTCGTCGTTGTCGAGGATGGTGCCGGTCGCGGTGCCGCGGGTGATGGTGGCGCCGGCGGCCGAGGACAATTGCAGCGTGAAGGCCTCGCTGGCCTCCGACACGAGATCGTTGAGCACGGAAACGTGGATCTGCTTGCTCGTCTCGCCGGGCGCGAAGGTCAGCGTGCCGAGGGCGGCGGTATAGTCCATTCCCGCCATCGCCGTCCCGTTCGCGGTGGAATAGCTGACCGTCACGGGCGAAGTGGAAGCGGCCGAGAGCGTGACGGTGAACATCAGCATCGCCGTGCCGGTGTCACCTTCCGTGACGGTCGCGTCCGCCACCATGAGCGTCGGCAGCGTCGTATGGGGTCCGGCGGCATTGATCGCCGCCTGCCATTCCGCCCGGGCTGTGGTGTCGAGGGTGATGACGTTGTTGAGGTCGAGGTCGGCCAGCGACACGCCCGTAAGCGTGTAGGTCTGCCTGTTGCCCGTGATGGAGATCACGACCGAGCCGTTCACCTCGGCGATGTCGAATTCCGGCGCCTTGAACCAGCCGAAATCGAGCTTGTCTGTGGCGGGGTGGAAGTCGAGCACGATGTCGGCACCGTAGTGCCATTCGATGGCATAGGTGGTGCCGCTGCTGCCGGGGGGCGGCGTGCCGGGGCCGGCCGCGGTCGGCCAGTCGTCGGTGCCGGCGGTCGGAATGTCGTCACGGCCGAGGATCTGGGAATCCGGCACGCTGGAAAAGCCGAGCTGGATGTGGACCCGGTCCTCGCGCACCTGTGCGGCGTGGAACAGGAAGTTCTCGATGCCGAGCTGATCGATCGTCACGCCGAGCAGGATCAGGGCCTGGCCGGTGCCGGTGTTGCCGATCACCACGCCCTCTGGCCCGTCGACCATGTAGACCTGCTCGCGGGTGCCGTAATAGCGGAAGTCCACGACGTCGGCGGCGGGGTCGAACGATACGCGGTCGATCTCGCCGATCTCGTGAGACCGGGCGTAGACGGTATGCGCCGCCGGCTCGACGCCGTGTTCCCAGGCGAGCGCGCCGGAGAGATCCTGCCTCAGGTGGTCGTTCTGGACCGGCGCGAAGCTGTCGATGGTGAGCTGGCCGAGCGACACCCCGACGATGACCTGCTTCTCACCCGACCAGGGATTCATGAACGCCACGCCTTCGGGCGTGTCGATGACGATGAAGTTGTGGACGCTGACGTCGCCGAGATCGAGCTTGTCCCGTGTGGGGTCGAAGCCGACGATATCCTGCCCTGTTGACGACACGTGATAGAGCGTGCCCGAGACGGCTTCGGCGCCGGCCTGCTGCATGACGTTCGCGCTGTCGGACATGGTTCCCTCTGCCTCCAAACATGGGTGACGCCCCGGGGCCAGCCCTTCGGCCGGCCGCGTTCACCTTGCGTGATCGTTGAAGGCCGATGTGTCACAGCTCGGTGAGAAATTCAGCGGACCCCTCCGGGGAAGTCGACGAACCGCGGGAAAAAGCCGACGAGTGCCGCCCGGAGGGGCGGGAAAACGCTCGCGCCGGCGGCGGAGACGCTCCAGAATAAAGCCGGCAGCCGCCGGTTATCATCGTCGGGGAGCGAGGCGAAATGGCAGCGGACGCCCGCGCCGGAACCGTAGAGCACAAGACGCCGCTCGGCGCCCTGCGTGCGGCCATCGTGGAGCGATGGTATCGCATCACGCTGTTCTGGCGGGCCCAGATTGTGGTCTGGAGCCTGTTCGCCGTCGCCGATATCGCGACGCGGCAGACCATCTACAAACACATGACCGCGGCGCTTGCGCTGACGTTGCTGATGACGCCCGTCATGATGCTGCTGACGGCGGGCCTGCGGTGGGCCTACACGCGCCTTGGCCTCGACGGGCGGATCTCGGTTCGAACCAACGTCTACATGCTCGGCCTCAGCTTCGTCGCGTCGCTGATCGCCGTGATCGTTTCCGACATGCTGCGGTGGTATTTCGACTGGCCGATCCCGAATTGGGATCGCGCCGAGGCCTGGACCGTGCTCGTCGCCTTCCACTATGCGGTGCTGCTCGGGTGGAGCCTCGGCTATGTCTGGTTCAAGGCCGAGGTCGGCATGCGCATCAACCGCCAGCGCGCCGCCCAGGCCAAGGCGGATGCGTTGAGGGCCGAACTCGCCAAGCTGCGGCTCCAGCTCGATCCGCATTTCCTGTTCAACGCCCTGAACGGCATCGCGACCGAGATCCCGGACCATCCTAAGAATGCGCTCTACATGGTCCGCGAACTGTCCGACTACCTGCGCTATTCGCTCGATACCATCGACGAGACCGTCGTCGCCACCCGCACCGAGGCGATGGCGCTCGTCGCCTATCTCAACGTCCAGCGCGCGCGCTTCGGCGAGAAGCTGGTCGCGCACCTGATGGTCGATCCCGCCGCCGATACCCGACCGATCGCGAGCTTCCTGCTGCAGCCGCTGGTAGAAAACGCCATCAAGCACGGCAGCCGGCGCACGGTGCTCACCATCGACATCCGTGTGGAGACGTCCGGCGACGACCTCCGGGTGGCGGTGCGCAATTCCGGCACGCTCACGCCCCATGCTCACGGCGGCGGGCGGCATTCCGGCGGCTTCGGGCTGGTGAATTTCCGGCGCAGACTTGCCCTGCATTATCCCGACAGGCACAGCTTCACGCTGAGCGAGCGCGACGGCATGGTTGCGGCAGAACTGGTGTTGAGCGGTGTCCCATGCTCCGGGTCCTGATCGTCGACGATGAGCCCCTGGCGCGGCGCGGCCTCGGTCAGCTGCTGTCCGAGCATGCCTCCGTGGCGGTGGTGGGCGAGGCCGGCACCATTGGCGATGCCCTCACGCTGATCCGGCGCGAGAAGCCGGATGCTGTGTTTCTCGACATCGAGCTCGACGAGAACGGCGACGGCTTCGACCTGATCGGGAAACTCGACGATCCGCCGCGGATCGTCTTCGTCACCGCCTATGCCCGCCATGCCGTCGAGGCGTTTGAGGTCGAGGCGGTGGATTTCCTGCTGAAGCCCGTTTCGCCCGCGCGTCTCGCGGAAACCCTCGGCCGCGTCCAGCGCCTCGTCGCCTCCGACCAGGCGGGCGGCGAGGAGGAGGGCGCTACGATCGCGCTGCGCGTCCCCGGCCGCACGGTGGTGGCCGCCCACGCCGACATCATCGCCCTGCGGGCCGACGGCGACTTCACCCACGTACTGCTCGCCGGCCAGCCGCCGCTGATGATCCTGCGCACGCTGACCTCGTTCGAGGAGGCGCTTCCGGCGCCTCCGTTCCTGCGGCTCGGCCGGTCGCTCATCATCAATTTCGCGCGTCTCAAGTC
>JAEZMP010000687.1 GCA_023442215.1 Pseudomonadota bacterium | reverse complement strand
CGCGGCGCTGGTCGGCCAGCCCGAGAACTGAGTCCGGCTCTATCCGGAACAGACCCCAGCGATGACGGGACGGTGCCCGGGCCTCAGGGTCCGGGCACGATCTCCCTTCGGCCGGACGACTGCTCCGGCCGCATCTGCCGAAGGGTGCCGCGCCGCACCGGACCCGGGCCGAGAAAGGCCCGGGCGCGTCGCGCTCCGCCGGAACGAATGCGCCGGCTGTTCCCCTGCGCCGGCTCGCCGGCATCCATCCTCCAGACGGAGTGAAGGTCGTGAACCAGTCGCATCCGCCTCCTGCCGTTGCCCTCGCAGGCGTGTCGAAGTCGTTCGGCGCGACGAAAGCGGTGAGCGAGGTCAGCTTCGCCGTGCGCCCGGGCACCGTGCACGCGCTGCTCGGCGAGAACGGCGCCGGCAAGTCGACCACGATGAAGCTGCTGTCCGGCCTCATCGAGCCGGATGCCGGGACGATCGCCATCGATGGCCATGAGGTACGTCTCCGGTCCGCGCGCGATGCCCATCGCGCCGGCATCCAGACGGCCTTCCAGGAACTCACGCTCGTCCGCGACCTCAGCGCGCTCGACAACATGCTGATCCCCGCGGCGCCGGCGAGCCTGATCGGCACATTGCGCCGCCGCCGGGTGGCCGACGAGGTCGCCGCGCATTTCGAGCGCCTCGGAATCCGAGTCGATCTGCATATCGAGGCCGGACGCCTCGATCTTGCCCAGCGCCAGAAAATCGAGATCGCGCGCGCGCTCTACCGCAAGCCACGCATCCTGCTGCTCGACGAGCCGACCTCCGCGCTCGCCGGCTCGGATGTGGACTGGCTCGGCGACCTGATCGCCGATGCCCGCGCCCACGGCGTCACCGTGCTGTTCATTTCCCACCGCATGCCCGAGGTGCGCGCCTTCTGCGAGGACATGACGATCCTGCGCAACGGCCGCCACGTCGCGTCCGGCCGCGTCGGCGAATTCTCCGATGCCGAGGTGGTCGAGATGATCATCGGCCGCTCCCTCGACCAGACGTTCCCGCCGCGCCGCGTCGGTGGGGAGGCGGACCGTCCGGCCCCGGTGCTCGAGACGCGGGGCCTTTCCGCGGGCGCCAAGCTGCGCGATGTCGACCTCGCGCTGCGCCCGGGCGAGATCCTCGGGGTCGCCGGCCTGCAGGGCATGGGACAGAAGGAACTGTTCTCCGCCTGCTTCGGCGCCGTACCGGTGAAGGCGGGCGAGATCCGCGTCGACGGCAAGCCGGTGCATCTTTCCTCGCCGGCCGATGCGCTGCATCCGTCCCTGCGCATCGGCTTCGTGCCGGAGGACCGCAAGACCGAGGGCCTGTTCCTCAAGCTCGACGGCACGACCAATGCCAGCCTTCCGGTGATCTCCCGCTTCCGCCGCAAGGGTCTGCCCGGTTTCGGTTTCATCGATCGCGTCGCCGAGCGGGAGGAGACCGACCGCGTGTTCTCCGTGCTCGATGTCGCGGCGGTGGCCGCCTTCAAGGAGGCGGGGGCGTTCTCGGGCGGCAACCAGCAGAAGATCGCGGTGGCGAAGTGGCTGGTGGCGCAGAGCCGCATCCTGCTCTTGTTCGATCCGACGCGCGGCATCGACGTTGGCACCAAGCACCAGCTCTACGAATTGATCCGCGCCTTCGCCGATGCCGGCGGCGCGGTGCTGTTCCACTCCACGGAAATCCCCGAGCTCGTGCACCTCAGCGACCGTGTCGTCGTCCTCTACGAAGGCCGCGTCACCGCGCGGCTGGAGGCCGATGACCTCGACGAGCGCACCATCATGGCCACCGTCCTCGGTGGCGACGTCCGCTCTGGGGAAGGAGCCATCGCATGAGCGCAAGCCTTTCCAGTCCTGCCGGCTCCCTGGCATCGCGCGGCGCCTCAGCCGAACCGCCGGTGGCACGTTCCTCGGCGACGCGCCGCTGGTTCGGCCGCAATCGCGCGCCCCTGGTCGCGCTCGCCGTGTTCGCCGCCCTGTTCATGGTGGTCGATGCCCTGAGCCCCGGGCCGCTGTCCTATTTCGATATTTCGTTCCAGGCCTCCGGTGCGACGCCGCTGGCGCTGGCGGCGATGGGCCAGACCCTCGTCGTTCTTTCCGGAGGCTTCGACCTTTCGGCCGGCGCGGTCATCTCGCTGGTGAACGCGGTGCTCGCGACCTCGATGAACCCGGCGCAGCCGGAAGCATCGGTGCTGCTGTGGACGCTCGCCGGCATCGGCGTCGGCATGGGTGTGGGGGCCTTCAACGGTTTCTTCGTCGCCTTCATCCGGCTCCAGCCGATCGTCGTGACGCTCTCGACCATGTTCATCGTCCAGGGGGCCACGCTGCTCGTGATGGAGCAGCCCGGCGGTTTCATCGCGCCCTCGCTCGGCGAGGTCTACATGGGCGATGCCATCGCCTCGATCCTGCCGATGTCGCTGGTGCTCCTCGGCCTCGCCGCCCTGTTCTGGACGTGGCTGAAGAAGACGTCGTTCGGCGTTGCTCTCTATGCCTCCGGCAGCGATCCCGCCGCCGCGACTGCGGTCGGGCTGAGCGTGCCGTGGGTGCGCTTCATCACCTATGTGCTCGCGGGCGGCTTCTACGGCATGGCCGGGGTGTTCGTCAGCGCCCAGACCGGTTCGGGCGATCCGCTCGTCGGCAATTCGCTGCTGCTGTCGATGTTCGCTGCCGTCGTGATCGGCGGCACCCGCCTCGGCGGCGGCAAGGGCGGGCTCGTCGGCTCCATCTTCGGCGCCTTCGTGCTGATGATCGTCGTAAACATCCTGCTCGCGCTCAACGTCTCCGCCTATTACGCCACGATCGCCGAGGGTGGGGTGCTGCTTGCCGCAGTGCTCGTCGGCTCCTTCAGCCGCGAGTCGGTGCTGAGCGAACAGTTGCGCCGTCTCGGCGGTCTTCTCGCCGCGCGCCGGGCCGGCACCCATGTGAGCCAGCGTCCCGCCGACGACCGCCGGCTTGCGTTCGCCTCGGCGAAGCCCGGCGCCACGCGCGCTGCGCCTTCCTTCCTGGAGCGCTACGGCCGCGAGCTGCGCTTCGCGCTCCCAGCCTATGCCTGTCTCGTCGTCGTGCTCATCGCGACCGAGTTCGTCCTAGGGAATGCGCTCCTCAACTGGGGCTTCTGGAACGCGCTGTTCGTGCTTTCCACCTTCCTCGTCATCCTGGCCCTCGGGCAGGGTTCGGTGATTCTCACTGGCGGGCTCGACCTTTCGGTGCCGTGGACCATCGGCCTTTCCGGCATCCTGCTCGCCGGCCTCGTGCAGGGTTCGGACGTCGCCCTCGTCTATGCCGTACCCGCCGTGTTCGCGGTGGCCGCGCTGATCGGTCTCCTGAACGGTCTCGGCGTCGTGGCGCTCGGCCTCTCGCCGATCGTGGTGACGTTAGCGGCGAACGGCATCCTGCAGGGCGTGGCGCTGCTCTATTCCGGCGGCACGCCGGCCGGCTTCGCCTCGCCCGCGCTCCGTTGGCTCATGACCGGCAAGCTCGCCGGCGTGACGCCCGTTCTCGTGCTGCTCGCCGTCTTCCTCGTCGTCGGTACCGTCCTGCTCGGGCGCACCGCGTTCGGCCGGCGGGTCTACGCCATCGGAAATTCGATGGAGGCGGCACGGCTTTCCGGCGTCCGAACCGGCCGCGTGGTCATCGGCGTCTACATCCTGTCGGCACTGTGCGCCGCCCTCGTCGGCATCCTGCTTACCGGGTTCTCCGGGCAGGCGAGCCTCGGCATGGGCGACGACTACCTGCTTCCGTCCATCGCCGTCGTCGTGGTCGGCGGCGGCCTGATCACCGGCGGGCGCGGTCATTTCCTCGGCATGGTGGGTGGCGCGCTGCTGCTCACGGCCCTGCAGACCCTGCTCGCCGGCACGACCCTTCCCTACGCCTTCCGCGCCATCCTGTTCGGCTGCGTCGTGCTCGCCGCTGTGATCGCCCTGCGTGAAAAGAGGAGCTGAACCAATGTCTCCCACATCCTTCGTCGGCGGCCTGCAGGGGCAGCGCGTCGTCATAACCGCCGGGGCCGGGGGGATCGGTCTCGCCATCGCCCGCCTCCTGCACGCGCAGGGCTGCCGGCTCGCCGTCTGCGATGTCGCTGATGCGGCGCTCGAGGCTGTCACCGCCGAATTGCCGGGCACCCTCGCGGTCAAGGCCGACGTCTCCGACGAGCGCGACGTCGAGGCGTTCTTCGCGGCCGCGCTCGAGGCGCTCGGCGGGCTCGATGCGCTCATCAACAATGCCGGCATCGCCGGGCCGACGGGTGCGGTCGAGGACCTCGATCCCGCCGCGTGGCGGCGCTGCATCGACATCGGCCTGACCGGCCAGTTCCTCTGCGCGCGCCAGGCGGTACCGCACATCAAGCGGGCGGGCGGCGGCTCCGTCGTCAACATGTCGTCGTCCGCCGGCCGGCACGGCTACGCCTACCGCACACCCTACGCGGCCGCGAAGTGGGGCGTGATCGGCCTCACCCAGTCCCTCGCGAAGGAACTCGGCCCTCACAACATCCGCGTCAACGCCATCCTGCCCGGCATCGTCGCCGGCCCGCGGATGGAAGGCGTCATCCGTGACCGCGCCGCCCAGGTCGGCGTCTCCTACGAGGAGATGGAGCATCGCTACCTCGAGAAGGTCTCGCTCCGCCGCATGGTGACGATGGAGGATGTCGCCGCCTCCGTGGCCTTCCTGCTTTCCGACGCCGGGCGCAATCTCTCGGCGCTTTCCCTCAATGTCGACGGCAACGTGGAGACGCTGTGATGAGCGATGAATCGAAGAGGGTCGCCATCGTCGGCGCCGGTCTCGTCGGCCGCGCCTGGGCCATAACCTTCGCCCGCGCCGGCTGTGCCGTGCGGCTGTGGGATCCGGGCGAGGGAGCGGCCGAGGGTGCGCTCGCCTTCGTCGGGTCAGTCGCCGAGGATCTTGCCCGCAACGATCTCCTGAACGGGCGTACGCCGGACGAGCTGCTCGCCGCGATGACCCCGTGCGCCGATCTCGCCGATGCGCTCGACGGCGCGGCATGGGTGCAGGAATCCGGGCCGGAGAAGATCGAGGGCAAGCGCGAGAGCTTCGCCCGCATCGATGCGCTCGCGCCGCCAAACGCCGTGCTGGCCTCGTCGAGTTCGGCCCTGCTGCCCTCGGCCATCTTTGAGGCGGTCCCCGGCCGTGCGCGCGGCATCGTCGCCCACCCCATCAACCCGCCCTATCTTGTGCCGGCGGTGGAAGTGGTGCCGTCGCAATGGACCACCCCGGAGGTGATGGACCGCGCCGTCGCGTTCCTCCGAGCCGCCGGGCAGGTCCCGCTGCGCATGGAGAAGGAGATCGCCGGCTTCATCATGAACCGGATGCAGGGTGCGCTGA
>JAEZMP010000670.1 GCA_023442215.1 Pseudomonadota bacterium | reverse complement strand
ACATCTATCTTATATATGTTTTTCAATATTTTATGAGCAAATTCAGGGTAGGTCTAGCTAGCGCCGCTACATACAGCGTTTCGCCGATTTCCCGCGCAGGGGCTTGACCGTAGCTTTCTCACATATGTAGTTTCACTATATCAATTTGGAGGAGACCCCCATGCTGCCAGAACGTCCCGATTCGGCCCGTCTCGTCGGTCGCGTCTGGAGGCCGGACAAAGCCGGCCCGTCGGTCGTGATCGTGCGCGACAGCGTCGTGATCGACGTCACCGAAACGGTCGTCTGCGTCGCCGACTTCCTGGACGACCGCCCGGCCGAGCGCTTCGACGGCCTCGAAGGCGAGGTGCTCGGCAAGCTGGACGACCTGGTGTTGGATCCGCCGGCGATGGGCTACGGCGCCGAGCGCCCGTGCCTGCTCGCCCCCATCGACTTCCAGGCGATCAAGGCCTGCGGCGTGACCTTCGCCCAGAGCATGATCGAACGCGTCATCGACGAGCGCACCTCCGGCGATCCGAAGCGCGCCGACGCCCTGCGCCGCCGCATCGGCGCGCTGATCGGCGGCAACCTCGCCAACATCGAGGCCGGCTCCCGGCAGGCCGCCGAGGTCAAGGCCGCCCTGATCGCGGAGGGCCTCTGGTCGCAATATCTCGAAGTCGGCATCGGCCCGGATGCCGAGGTCTTCACCAAGACGCAGCCGATGGCCGCCGTAGGTTATGGCGCAGAGGTCGGCATCAACCCGATCTCGGCGTGGAACAACCCGGAACCGGAAATCGTGCTCGCGGTCGACAGCGCCGGCACCATCCGCGGCGCGACGCTCGGCAACGACGTCAACCTGCGCGATGTCGAGGGCCGCTCCGCGCTGCTCCTCGGCAAGGCCAAGGACAACAACGCCTCGTGCGCCATCGGCCCCTTCATCCGCCTGTTCGATGACGGCTTCACCCTCGCCGGCCTCGAGAAGGCCGAGCTGACGATGAAGGTGACCGGAAGCGACGGTTTCGAGATGACCGGCCGCTCCAACATGGCCGAGATCAGCCGCAAGCCCGCGACCCTCGTGGCCCAGACGATGAACGCCAACCACCAGTACCCCGACGGCTTCGTGCTGTTCCTCGGCACCATGTTCGCGCCGACGCAGGACCGCGCGGAACCCGGCAGCGGCTTCACGCACCGGACAGGCGACGTGGTGGAGATTTCGACGCCCCTGCTCGGCACCCTGCGCAACACCGTGACCCGGAGCGACAAGGCGGCGCCGTGGCGGTTCGGTACCCGCGCGCTGATGCGCAACCTGGCAGCGCGAGGGCTGCTGCGATGACGGGAAAGCGGCTGGTCGTCACCGACCAGGCGTTCGGCAATGTCCGCCACGAGCAGGCGGCCGCGGCGGCAGCCGGCGCGGCCTTCGACGAATTCCACTGCCGCTCGGAGGAAGAGACGCTCGCCGCCGTTACCGGCGCCGACGCGGTGCTCAACAACTTCGCGCCGATGACGCGCCGCGTGCTCGCCGCGCTGAAGCCCGGCGCCGCGGTGGTGCGCTATGGCGTCGGGGTCGACAATGTCGATCTCGATGCCGCCCGCGACCTCGGCATCCGCGTCTGCAACGTGCCGGATTACGGCGTCGAGGAGGTGGCCGACCACGCCGCCGCGATGACGCTGGCGCTGAGCCGCCGCATCCCGCGGTTCGACGGCGCCGTGCACGAAGGCCGCTGGAAGATCACCGAGATCGTCCACGACCTGCGCTCGCTGCGCGACACCACCGTCGGCCTCGTCGGCATGGGCCGTATCGCCCAGGCCTATGCCCGGCGGATGGCGGCCTTCGGCTGCCGCCTCGTCGGATACGATCCCTTCGTGCCGTCGGAACAGGCCTGGCGCCTCGGCATCGAGCCGGCCAGCCTCGAGCGCGTCATCGCAGAGGCGGGCGTGCTGTCGCTGCACCTGCCGCTGACCGCCGAGACGCGGCACATGATCGATGCCGAGGCGATCGCCCGGTTGCCAAGGGGGGCGATCGTCATCAACGCCTCCCGCGGCGGGCTCGTCGACGAGGCGGCGCTGGCCGCGGCGCTGAACTCCGGCCACCTCGCCGGGGCAGGGCTCGACGTGTTCGAGGTCGAACCGCTGCCGCCCCACTCGCCCCTCCGCCGCGCCCCGAACGTCTTGATGTCGCCGCATGCGGCCTTCTATTCGGATGCCTCGGTGGACGCGCTGCAAAGGCTCGCCGCCGAGGAAGCGCTGCGGGCGCTGCGCGGCGAGCCGCTGCGCTGCCCGCTGACATGAGAACAGACAAAGGAAGGGGGAGGACATGACCGAAGGCAGCCCTATCGACTATCGCGGGCGGCAGGATCTTGCCGGCCGGCTCGCGCTCGTCACCGGCGCGGGACAGGGTATCGGAGCCGCTTGCGCCGAGGCGCTGGCCGCCACCGGCGCGGAAGTCGTCTGCACCGACATCGATCCGGCCCGTGCCGAGGCGACCGCGGCGGCCCTCGTCGGCCGCGGCCATACCGCCCGCGCGGCGGCGCTCGACGTCACCAATAGCGCCGCCATCGATGCGCTCGCGGCCTCGCTGCCGCCGCTCGACGTGCTCGTCTGCAACGCCGGCATCGTGTCGAACATCCCGGCGGAGGAGATGTCGGACGCCGAATGGCAGCGCGTCATCGACGTCAACCTGACCGGCGTGTTCCGTACCTGCCGCGGCTTCGGCCGGCGGATGCTGGAAGCCGGGCGCGGCTCGATCGTGAACATCGGCTCGATGTCGGCCGAGATCGTCAACACGCCCCAGCCGCAGTGCCATTACAACGCCTCCAAGGCCGGCGTGCATCACCTGACCCGCTCGCTCGCGGTCGAGTGGGCGAAGCGCGGCGTGCGCGTCAACGCCGTCGCGCCGACCTATATCGAGACGCCGCTGCTCCACGGGCTCGAAAGCCAGCCCGGTCTGATCGAACGCTGGCTCGACCTGACGCCGATGGGCCGGATGGGCAAACCCTCTGAAATCGCTTCGGTTGTGCAGTTCCTTGCCTCCGACGCATCGAGCCTGATGACCGGCGCGATCCTGCGCGCGGACGCCGGCTATACCTGCCTGTGAGGACATGATGGCGAGGGCTCTGGTTCTGGAACGGCCGCGCGAACTCCGGCTGCGCGAGATCGACCTGCCGCAGGAGGTCGGACCGGGCGACGTGCGCATCCGCATGGATGTCGTCGGCATCTGCGGCAGCGACGTCCACTATTACCGCCACGGCCGCATCGGCCCCTTCGTGGTCGAGGCGCCGATGGTGCTCGGCCATGAGGGCGCCGGCACGGTGGTGGAGATCGGCGACCGCGTCGCCGGCCTCAAGCCGGGCGACCGGGTCTGCATCGAGCCGGGTATCCCCGACTTCTCCAGCCGGGCGAGCCGGATCGGGCTCTACAATCTCGATCCGTCGCTGACCTTCTGGGCGACGCCGCCGGTCCACGGCTGCCTGACCCCGGAAGTGGTTCATCCCGCTTCGCTTTGCTACCGGCTGCCGGACGGCGTCAGCCAGGCCGAGGGCGCGATGGTGGAGCCGCTGGCCGTCGGCCTGCAGGCCGTCCACAAGGTGGGCGTGGCGGCGGGCGATGTGGCACTTGTCCTCGGTGCCGGGCCGATCGGCATCCTGGTCGCGCTCTCCGCGCTCGCGGCCGGATGCGCGCGGGTGCTGATCTTCGATCCCGCCGAAGAGAAGATGCGGATCGCCGCCGGCTATGACGGGATCGTGCCGCTCGCGGCCGATCCGGCCGGGCTCGCCGGCCAGGTGATGACGGCGACCGGGGGCTGGGGCGTCGATATCGTGTTCGAGTGCTCCGGCGCCGGCCGGGCCTATGACGAGGCGGCCCCGTGCCTGCGGCCGGGCGGAGCGCTCGTCTGCGTCGGCATGGCCTCAGGCCCGGTTCCGATCGACATGGTCGCCCTGATGGTCAAGGAAATCAGGGTGGTGACGGTATTCCGCTACGCCAATGTCTACGATCGCGCCATCGCGCTGATGGAAAGCGGCAAGATCGACGTCAAGCCGCTGATCTCGGCGACCTATGGCTTCGAGGACAGCGTGGCGGCTTTCGAGCGCGCGGACGTGGCGCTGCCGCAGGACGTGAAGATCCAGATCACGCTCGACTGACGCCGCGGGGCGGTCCCGGCGCAGCCCGAACATCCATCGAAACGACATCGCCCGACCGGGGGACCCCGGCCGGGCGATGTGCATTCTGGCGTGCGCGCATGAGCGGTGCATGCGCGGCTGACGCGCGGTCGGCGACCCGCGATGCGCGCTTCGGGTCCGCCTATTTCTCGACGAAGGCGCGCTCGACGACGAAGTCGCCGGGCGTCGAGGTGTTGCCCTCCTCGAACCCGCGTGCCTCGAGCATGGTCTTCAGCTCGGACAGCATCTGGGGGCTGCCGCAGAGCATCACGCGATCCTCGTCCTTGTTGAAGGGCGGCAGGCCGAGGTCGGAAAACAGCTTACCGCTCTCGATGAGCTGGGTGATCCGGCCCTGATTGCGGAACGGCTCGCGGGTGACCGTCGGATAATAGCGCAGGCCCGCCGAGACGAGTTCGCCGAGGATCTCGTCGTTCGGCAGTTCGGTGGTGAGATAGTCGTGATAGGCGAGCTCGGCGACCTCGCGCACCCCGTGGACGAGGATCACGGTCTCGAACTTCTCGTAGGTCTCGGGATCGTTGATGATCGACAGGAACGGCGCGAGGCCGGTGCCAGTGCCGAGCAGGTAGAGGCGCTTGCCGGGGAGCAGGTAGTCGGTCACCAGCGTGCCGGTCGGCTTGCGGCCGACGATGATCATGTCGTCCGGCTTGATGTGCTGGAGCCGCGAGGTCAGCGGACCGTTCTCGACCTTGATGCTGAGAAATTCGAGATAGTCGGCGTGATTGGCGCTGGCGATCGAGTAGGCCCGGAGCAGCGGCCGCCCGTCGACATTGAGGCCGATCATGGTGAAATGACCGTTGGAGAAGCGCAGAGACGGATCTCGCGTCGTCCTGAAGCTGAACAGGCGATCGGTCCAATGATGGACGTCGAGAACCTTCTCTTCGTGGAAGGCAGCCATCGGCAGGGTCTCTCCCGGAATTTCAAGGCGGCGCGGGGGATTCCGCCACGGGAGCCGTGCCGTGGGGAATGCGCAGAGCCGGACAGGCTGTTCGAATAGCGGAAATCAACGTCGAAATCAGGCATTTTCGTTCTCTCTTTTCCCGAAAAAACGAAATCAGATCCTAATCGGCGACGATGCGCCTCCGCCCGGCTGCACCTGAGATTGCAGCCGCGCCGCCCTGCGGCGGCAGGCGGCCGGCCACGCTTCGGCGTGGCGCGGGCAGAAGCCGCGTTTCACCGCGGACGCGCGATGCCGGGGCCGGCTTATCGCGTCGTCGTCATGACGTTCGCGCGCGCAAAACGGGCGGATTCGGCGACGGCGAATGGACTTCTGCGGGGCCGCGCCGGGATGATCGGTCGATCACCAACCTGCCGGGCGTCCGCAGGTCACGCCTTACCACAGAATACTTATATCTCACCAACGAGCCGTGAAAAAATTCCATTAATTACTTTGTCATGAAATATACATCGCTCCATAAGCGGTGCAACCGATGTATTGATACCCAATTTGAGGACAAACAATCATGCGAAATCCGTCTCATCCATGGACGTCATTTCCAGTCCCGAGTATCTTCTCACCGGGGTTCTGACGCCGGTCCGCGCCGGATCGCGTCCGTATGACCGCCTTGGGGGACTATCGTGACTGCTTCCGCGCGTTCGTTCCGTCTGACGCTGCTTCAGGCAACCATCCTCGCCGGCCCTCTGCTGGGGTTCGCGGGTCCCCTGCCCGCCGCGGCGCAATCCGTGACCTGCACGGTGAACGGCAGTCCCGCCGGATGCCTCACCGACAACTCCACCTGGGTGACATCGACGTCGCAGGGCGGCAACGGCGGGGACAGCGGCGACAACGATTATCCGGGCGGCAATGGCGGCGGCGGCACGGCCAACACCATCACCAATCCGGCCGGCAACACCTCGGACCTCGCAGTCTACAGCAACGCCTCCGGCGGCAACGGCGGCGAAGGCGCGCCGGCAGGCCTGGACGGAGATCATCCCACCCAAGGCCCTTCCGACGGCGGCAACGGCGGCGACGGCGGATCGGCGACCGCGGTCAACGGCGGCACCATCACGATCCCCGGAACGTCTCCGCGCTCCGGCCTCAATGCGTGGGCCGATGGCGGCAGCGGCGGCGACAGCCAGAGCGGCTCGGGCTGGAACGGCGGCGCCGACGGCGGCATCGGCGGTAACGGCGGCAGCGCCATCGCCACCAACAACGGCCTTATTTCGACGATCTCGTCCGCCTCCTCCGGCATCCTGGCGCATTCCGCGGGTGGCGCGGGTGGAAGCGGCGGCGGAAGCGGCTTCGAATCCGGCGCCGGCAACGGCGGCAATGGCGGCAACGGCGGAGCCGCCACCGGAATCAACAACGGCCAGATCACCACGGCCGGAAGCGACGCGGCGGCGCTCTACATCTTCGTCGACGGCGGCGCCGGACAGGCGGCGGTCGGCTCGGGGAACTCCTTTTCCGGCGGCAATCCGGGCGCGGGCGGCAATGCCGGCGGCTATGCCGCCATCCAGAACGGCACCGTGACCCAAGGCTATGCCGTCGACGCCACCACGGCGGCCTCGGTCGGGCAGAACACGGGCACGCTGACCACGTCCGGAACCTCGTCCGCCGGCATCTGGGCGACCGCCTACGGCGGCGGAGGCGGCGCAGGCACCGCCAACGAGGGCAACGGCATCGCGGGCGGCAATGCCGGCAACGGCGGCACCGTCTATGGCAGCAATGCGGGCACCATCACCACCTCCGGCGCCACGTCGTTCGGCGTCGGCGTGAGCGCGGCCGGCGGCACCGGCGGCGCGGGCGGCGCGGGCGAGTCGTCCGGCCGCGACTCGTTCTACGGCGCGGGCGCCCTGGGCGGGACCGGCGGCAACGGCGGCATCGCGACCGTGACCTCCACCGCGACCTCCGTCATCACCACGACGGGTGCGACGAGCTTCGGCCTCTATGCCGATGCCTACGGCGGCGCGGGCGGCGCGGGCGGAGACGGGCTTTCGGTCGGCGGGGCCGGTGGCGCCGGTGGAACAGGCGGCACCGCCATCATCAACGCCGCCGGCGTGATCACCACCGCGGGCAGCGGATCGCCCGCGATCGGCGCCTTCGCCAACGGCGGCGCCGGCGGCGCCAGCATGGGCCAGACCACGCCCGGACAGGCCGGGACCGGCGGCAACGCCGGCACGGCCTTCGTGACCGCCAACCTTTCGCCTGCCCCCAACAACGCGACGATGGTGACCGGCGGCAATTCGGCCGGCGTCGCCGTCTTCGCACTCGGCGGCGCGGGTGGCGACGGCGCCACCGGCGGCAACGGCGGCGCGGGCGGAAGCGCCTCGGCCATCATCACCGGCTATCTCTCGACCGGCGGCGCAACGTCGGCGGCCGTCTGGGTCGCGAGCGACAGCGGCGCGGCCGGCACGTCCGCATCGAACAGCGGTGCCAATGGCGGGTCAGCCGCATCCTACACGGCGTCCTCGGTGACGGTGGGGAACGCGGCCGGTCTGCTGACGCAGATTTCCACGAGCGGCACCAATTCGTCCGCCGTCGGCGTCACCAGCCTCGGCGGAGCCGGATCCGCCGGCGAGGAGTCCGACGCGAACGGAGGCAACGGCGGAAACGGCGGCACGATCACCGTGACGACCTGGGCCAACGCGACCCTGTCGACGACGAACACCGGCTCGAGCGGCCTTTATGCCGTCTCAAGCGGCGGCGACGGCGGCGGCGGCTACTCGAACGGCATGAACACCAGCGGCACCGCCGGCAACGGTGGTAACGCCGGCAGCATCACCGTCACCAATGCCGCGGTCATCACGACGGCGCTCGACAGCTCGGCCGCCATATCCATCGAGAGCACCGGCGGAAACGGCGGCGACGGCTCGCAGGGCGCGGCCGGGGGTAATGGCGGAAACGGCGGTGCGGTGACGCTTTCGAACGCGGCTCAGATCACGACCGGAGGCTCCTCGGCCGCGGGCATCTATATCAACGCCACGGGCGGCGCGACCGGCAGCTCCGATTACGGCTGGGTGGTGATCACCGACAATCCGGCGGGCAACGGCGGCGCGATCACGATCACGACCACCACGGCCTCGAACATCACCACGCTGGGCGCGACCGCCTCCGCCGGCATCTATGCCGTTTCGGCGGGTGGCGTCGGCGGCGACGCCAACAACGAGACCACGTTCCCGTTCTCGCAGGGCTCCGGCGGCGACGCCGGCGCGATCACGCTGAACTATGCCGGCGCGGTCTCGACCGCCGGCACCTACTCGCCGGGCATCGAGGCGCTGGCCACCGGCGGCAGCGCGCTGCTCAACGATTATGTTCAGGGTGCGGTGCCGCTCGGCGGCAACGGCGGGGCGATCACGTTCCAGTCGACCGCCATCGACGGCACCGTTTCGACCGCCGGAAGCAACTCGGCCGGCATCAGCCTCGACAGCTCCGGCGGGGCCGGCGGCAACGGCGAGAATGCCGGACAGGGCGGCACGGCTTCCGTCTCCTTCATCGGCACGGTGACGACGACCGGCGCCACCGCGTCTCCCGGCATCTCCGTCACCACCAACGGCGGGGCGGGCGGCGCGCTGGCATCGGACGCCGGCACCGGCGGCGCGGCGGGTGCGGTGACGTTCACCTTCGGCGACAGCTTCGGCGACGCCACGGCGATCACGACCGCCGGGGCGAGTTCGCCGGGCATCCTGATCTCGGCCCTCGGCGGCGGCGGCGGCGACGTGGACCAGTCGCCCCAGGTCCACAGCTCCAGCGACGGCGGCAACGGCGGCAACGGCGGCTCGGTCTCGCTGCTGACGATGGCGAACACGTCGATCACCACCACCGGCGCCTCCTCGCCCGGCATCTCGATCACCAGCGAGGGCGGCTCGGGCGGCACCGGCGGCAGCGACGTCTATGAATCGAGCGGTAACGGCGGCAATGGCGGCGCGGGCGGGCAGATCGGCATCCAGTCGGCCGCCAGCATCACCACCTCCGGCACCAGTTCCTACGGCATCTCCGCCTCCAGCGCCGGCGGCCTTGGCGGCGACGGCGGCCTCAACGCCAGCCTCGGGGATTCCACCGGCGGATCGGGCGGCAACGGCGGCTCCGATTCCTTCACCGGACAGAACCCGAACACGATTTCCATCGGCAATACCGGCACGATCATGACGACCGGGACGTCCGCCATCGGCATCCTCGCCCAGAGCGCGGGTGGCGGCGGTGGCGGCGGCGCACAGGGCGACGGCTGGGTTTCACAGGGCGGCAACGCCGGAACCGCGGCCAGCGGCGGCACCGTTCAGGTCAACAACGCAGCGCTGATCATGACCGGCGGCGACAGCGCCTACGGCATCAACGCGGTTTCGATCGGCGGCGGCGGCGCCAACGGCGGCAACGCCGGCTCGTTCGGCCTGGTGTTCTCCGAAGCCGTCGGCGGCGGCGCCAGCGGCGGCGGCACGGGCGGCGCGGTCTCGATCACCAACAGCGGCACCGGCGCGGTCACGACCGCGGGTGCGGCGGCGGCGGGCCTGTTCGGCATCTCGATCGGCGGCGGCGGCGGCGTCGGCGGCGCGGTCGACGCCAACGCGGCGAGCTTCGCGATCCCGAGCGTGGCCATCGCCATCGGCGCCAACGGCGGCGTCGGCGGCAACGGCGGCGCGGTGAACATCGTCAACCAGGGCGTCATCTCGACGACCGGCCTCGACGCCTACGGCATCGAGGCGATCAGCATCGGCGGCGGCGGCGGTGCCGGCGGCCAGTCCAGCTCGTCGGCCTATTCCGTGCCATACGGCAAGTACCCGAACGGATCGGTGGCGATCGCCCTCGGCGGCAAAGGCTCGAGCGGCGGCGACGGCGAGAGCGTGACCGTCAGCAACACCGGCAACCTGATCTCGACCGTGGGCGACCAGTCGATGGCCATTGCCGCCTACAGCATCGGCGGCGGCGGCGGCAACGGCGGCAACGCCACGTCCTACACCTACACCTATGGCATGGGCTACCAGCTCGGCGTCGGCGTGGCGCTGGGCGGCCAGGCAGGCGACAGCGGCGGCACCGGCGGCTCCGTGACCGTGACCAATGCCGGCAATCTTTCGACGGCGGGCTTCGCCTCCGATGCCATCTACGCGGCCAGCATCGGCGGCGGCGGCGGCACCGGCGGCACGGGCTCGTCCTACTCCTCGACCAGCCTGCCTGTGCAGGGCGTGGCGGGCGACATTCCGCTCTCGTTCGGAACCACCGCGAGCTTCGAGCTGGGCATCGGCGGCAAGGGCGGCAGCGGCGGCGCGGCCGGCGAGGTGCAGGTGACGAACGCCGCCACCATCACCACCAAGGGCATCGATTCCCGCGGCATGTTCGTGCAATCCATCGGCGGCGGCGGCGGGTCCGCCGGCGCGGGCAACGCGACCGGGGCGACCCAGTACAGCGTCAATCTCGGCATCGGCGCGACGGGCGGCAGCGCCGGCGACGGGTACATCGCCGAAGCCACCAACAACGGCACCATCACCACCGCGGCCGACGGCTCCCACGGCATCGAGGTGCAGTCCATCGGCGGCGGCGGCGGCTCGGGCGGCACCTCCTCCGCGGACCGCGACGGCACCCAGCTCGGCACCCTCGCGAAGCTGCTCGGCACCAGCGTGATCAAGTCGCTGATCAGCGATCTCGGCCAGAATCTCGGCCTGCTGAA
>JAEZMP010000637.1 GCA_023442215.1 Pseudomonadota bacterium | reverse complement strand
CCGGCGGCGGCGGGGTGGTGGCGATGGCCTCCGTCAACGCCGTGGGCGCCCATCCCCGGCAGATGCTCTACACGGCCAGCAAGCACGCCGTGCTCGGCATCGTGCGTGCCGCGGCCCGGGACCTCGGCCGCCACGGCATCCGCGTCAACGGGCTCGCGCCCGGTCCGATCGCCACCGACGCGCTGGTCGCGCGCATCGAAGCGCGGGCGGAAAGCGGCGCCGGCCCGGCCGCCGACGCGGCGCTCGACGCCTTCGCCGCCGCGACGTCGCTCGGCCGCCTCGCCACCACCGAGGACGTGGCCAAGGCCGCCCTCTTTCTCGCGAGCGATCTTTCCAGCGGCATCACCGGCGCGCTGCTGCCCGTCGATGCGGGCCTGACGTGACCGCCGTGCCGGATGAAGCGCCGCGCGGAAGCCCGCGGGCGCCGGCCGGCGACATCCGGTGCGACCGGGCCGTTCCGCTCGATCCCATCCCGTTCGGACCGGGACGGGCCGAACGGCGTGGATATACGCA
Organism: Pseudomonadota bacterium; assembly: GCA_023442215.1. Classification (GTDB taxonomy): domain Bacteria; phylum Pseudomonadota; class Alphaproteobacteria; order Rhizobiales; family Segnochrobactraceae; genus Pseudoxanthobacter. The sequence continues at coordinate 4,725 of JAEZMP010000637.1, read as the reverse complement.
AACCTTTGAATTTGGCGCGATTTTCTGTCGACCGGACGATTCCATCCGATGGGAATGCGCTCTAGCTTATGCCGATCCCTGTCGCGGCCGGCACGATTCCACACCACGCGGAGCCCAGCATGTTTGAACTCGACGGCAGGATCGTTCTCGTCACGGGAGCTTCGAAAGGCATCGGCGCGGCGATCGCCCGCGTCGCGGGCGCGGCGGGCGCCACCGTCATCGCCCACTATGGCGGCGACCGCGCCGGCGCCGAGGCGGCGCTCGCGGACGTGCCGCCGGAGCGCAAGAAACTGATCCAGGCCGACCTCCACGATCTCGCCGCCGCCGAGCGGCTGTGGGACGAGGCCGAGGCCTGGAAGGGCCGGATCGATGTGTTCGTCAACAATGCCGCCATCATGCGCTGGAACGGCGGCATCGAGGAAGACGACGAGACCTGGGATGCGGTGTGGGCGGAAACCCTGCAGGTCAACGTGCTCGCCCCGGCGCGGCTGATGCGGCGCGCGCTGAAGCACTTCCTGGCGAATGGCGGCGGCATCCTCGTCACGATCTCGAGCTGGGGCGCCCAGAGGGGCGTGACCAACCCGGCGACGATGGCCTATGCCGCCTCTAAGGCAGCGGTGAAGGCCATGGCCCAGACGGTGGCGCGCGCCTACGCCAAGGACAATGTGCTCACCTACATCATCGCGCCGGGCGTGGTCGGCACCCAGATGTCGGAATCCTTCGCCGCAACCCAGGGCGGCACGGAAAAGGTGTTCGCCGGCCTCGCCATGGGCGAGTGGGTGCCGCCGGAGGACATCGGCAACCTCGTCACGTTCCTCGCTTCCGGAAAGGCGCGGCACCTTTCCGGCGCCACGCTCGACGTCAACGGCGCCACCTACGTGCGGTGAGCAGCCCTGGGTCTCGCTGTGCGCATAATTTTACGAACAAGCGTGCGCTATACGAACATTTCGGTTGACCATTGTGCGCGAGAACGTCAGCATGATGGTCAATGGTTGAGGGGATCGAAGCTTCGCAAAGAGCCGGCCGATCGACCAGAGGGGCAACACAGCCGGCGTGTCCGGCGGAGGAGGACCGACTTTCATGCTGCGCAAACTATTCCTGCTCGCTGCGTCGGCGCTGATCGGCACGGCAATCGCCGGCCAGACCGTCGAGGCCCGCTCGCTCGACCAGATCATCCAGGCCGGCACGATCCGCATCGGCGTCAACCCGAACTTCCCGCCGATGAGCTCCTACGGCACCACGAACGAGCTCGAAGGCTTCGACATCGACGTGGGCAACAAGATCGCCACCGCGCTCGGCGTGAAGGCCGAGTTCGTGCCGACCGAGACCGCCCAGCGCGTGCCCTATCTCGTCGCCGACCAGATCGACATCTCGCTCGGCGCCCTGACCCGCTCCGCCGAGCGCGCCAAGCTGATCGACTTCACGGTGCCGCTCCACACCGAATCCATGGCCGTGCTGACCACCGACAAGGTGAAGGCCGAGAAGTGGTCCGACCTGAACGACGAGAACATCACCCTCGTCAACATGCGCGGCAACTGGTCCGTCGACTTCCTGAAGGAAAAGCTGCCCAAGCCGAAGGTGCTGCTGGTCGAGACCAACGCCGACACCGTGCGCACCATCGCCCAGGGCCGCGGCGACGCCCTCGTCGAGAACATCGACTTCTTCCTCGCGTTCACCAAGAACTATCCGGACGTGAAGTGGCGCGTGCTCAGCGACACGATCTTCACCAACTATGACTCGATCGGCGTCTCCAAGGGCAACGACGGGCTGCGGCTGTTCCTGAACGTGCTGCTCTACGACCTGCACACCAGCGAATACATCAACGACACCTGGAAGAAGTGGTACGGCACGCCGATGATGGTGCCGGTGGTTCCGAACCCGTTCTTCTGATCGTTCCGCGCTGAACCGCACCTTCCGGTCGGATGGATGCCATCCGGCCGGGACGTTTCCGGAGCCGTTCGGCTCCGCCGGTCCGTGCGTTACCGCCGATATGCTTCGGCCCCAATATCTCGGCCCCAATATTTCGGCCCTTGCGCCTGGTTCGCCGGACCCTCCGCCCCCCTCCCCCGCCGCTGCCGACCGCATCCCGGGCCGGTACGCCGGCGGGGCCGAGCGCGCCGGGACGGCGGCCAGGGTTCTGGTATAGTCTGCGAATTCGTCCGTGAAGCGCCGTGCGAAGGGCGCCGGTCGTCGAAGGGCAAGCTGCCCGCAAGGCCCGGCAGGATCCGGCCCGCAAGGCGGAAAGTTCCTTCCCCGGGAAATGCCCGCCGGACCGGGCGCGGCCCGCCGCGCGGATCGCGCCTCGCAGAACGGACGTCGCTAGGCTGCGGCGAGACCTATCCCGGCCAGCTCCGGCCCGGTCAGAGGCCATTCGGAGGCTCTGTGCGTTGAACTACACCTTCCAATACGGGGTCGTGCTCGACAAGCTGCCCTACCTGCTCGACGGGGCTGTGCTCACGCTCGAGATCGCCTTCCTGTCGTTCTGGCTCGGCGCGGTCATCGGGCTCGCCGGCGCGCTCGGCAAGGTCTATGGCGGCCGTCTCCTCAAGGGCATCATCAACGTCTATGTGGTGTTCTTCACCAACACCCCGGCGCTGGTGCAGATCTTCTTCCTGTTCTACGCCCTGCCCGATGCCGGCATCCTGCTCTCGCCGATGACGGCGGTTGTGATGGGGCTGACGGTGAATTCCGGGGCCTATCTGACGGAAATCCTGCGCGGCGGCCTGCTTTCGGTCCGGCGCGAGGAAATCGAGACGGCGCAGGTGCTCGGCATGTCCGGGCTGCAGACGGTGCGCTACGTGATGCTGCCGCACATCGCCAAGACGATCTACGCGCCGCTCAGCAACTTCTTCATCTGGCTCGTGCTCGGCAGCTCGCTCGCCTCGATCTTCGGCGTGGAGGAACTCACGGGCCGGGCCGTCAATATCTCGACCCAGAACCTGCGCACCATCGAGACGTTCTCCGTGGTCGCCGTCATCTACGTCGTGTTGACCTTCGTCGCTTCCATCGCGCTCGCCCTCGTCGGGCGCTGGGCCTTCCGCGTCAGGGCGAGGATTTTCTGATGTGGGACCAGATTGTTCAGCAAGCCCCGCGCTTCTTCACCTATTACAATGCCGTGTTCGTGCTGCAGGCGATGGGGCGCACCATCGGCCTCACGCTGCTCGGCTGCATCAGCGGGTTCGTGTTCGGCTTCATCATCGCCGCGATCCGCGAGACCCGCGCGCCGATCCTGATGCCGCTGCGGATTCTCGTTACCATCTATGTCGAGATCTTCCGGCGCATTCCGTTCCTGGTGATCCTGTTCATCGTGATGTTCGGGGTGCAGTCGATCACGCGCGACATCTCGCTGTTCGTGATCGCGGTGATCTCGATCTGCATGCTGTCTACGGCCTTCCTGTCGGAGATCATCCGCTCGGGGCTCGAATCCGTGCCGCGCCAGCAGCGGGAGGCGGCGGAGGTGATGAATTTCGGCTTCGCGCGCACGCTTCTGTTCGTGGTGCTGCCGCAGGCCTGGACGGTGATCCTGCCGCCCGGCATCGCCTTCATGGTGATGTTCATCAAGGACACCTCGCTCGTCTCGCAGATGGGCGTGGTGGAACTCGCCTTCACCGGCAAGATGTTCGTAGGGCGCGGGTTCTCGCCGTTCCTGGTCTATGCCGTGATCCTCGCCGGCTATTTCGTGATTTCCTATCCGCTCAGCCGCTTCGGAGCCTATCTGGAGAAACGCCTTGCCTCTTCTCGAAGCCGAAAATCTGACCAGCGCCTATGGGCAGCACCGGGTGCTGCACAACGTGAACCTGTCGGTGAACAAGGGTGAGGTCATCAGCCTGATCGGCCCTTCCGGCTCCGGCAAGAGCACGTTCCTGCGCGTCCTCATGGGCCTGCTGCCGCCGACCGGGGGCCAGGTGCGCATCGACGGCACGCGCATCGATTACGGTTCGCGCACCCAGCTGAAGGCGATGCGCGACCGCATGGCGATCGTGTTCCAGCAGTACAACCTGTTCCAGAACATGGACGTGATGCGCAACGTCACCATCGCGCCGATCTCGATCAAGAAGCGGCCGAAGGCGGAGGTGCTGCGCGAGGCGGAGGCGCTGCTGGCGAAGGTGGGGCTTGCCGAAAAGCACCATTCCTATCCGGACCAGCTTTCCGGCGGCCAGCAGCAGCGCGTCGCCATCGCCCGCGCGTTGGCGCTGCGGCCGGAGATCCTGCTGCTCGACGAAGTGACGGCCGCGCTCGATCCGGAACTCGTCAACGAGGTGCTCGACACCGTGCGCTCGCTGGCGCGGGAGGGCATCACCATGCTGATCGTCTCGCACGAGATGGCGTTCGTGCGCGAGGTCTCCACCCGGGTCGTGATGATGGATAAGGGTCAGGTCGTGGAGATCGGACCGCCGGCGCAGATTTTCGAGAACCCCCAGGAAGCCCGCACGCGGGAGTTCGTCGGCAAGATCCTGCGCCACCATTGAAGACTGGGTACTTCCCGGTCGGCCGATGCGGCCGATCGGGAAGCCGGATTTGAAGGGCTCAGAACCCGAACGCCGTCGGGCAGCCTTGGCGTGACCGCGGCGACGCGGTTATTCAGAATTTCCGAACAGGAGCTGCACCCCCGCCCGGAACAGATCCTGAACGGCCTGGGCACTTCTGGTGCCGGAATAGCTGAAGTGAACCGTCGTTCCTCCCGCCTCCGACCGGTCGACCTGGAAGCGGACGCCGCTGAGGATG
>JAEZMP010000628.1 GCA_023442215.1 Pseudomonadota bacterium | reverse complement strand
ACGACGGTGTCGGAAGGCGCGATCGATGTGGGCGCGGCGGCCGCGCTCGGCTCGGGCGGGCTTGCGCTGGAGGGCGCGGGCACGCTGATCGCGAGCACCGGCTTCAGCTATGGCGACGCGGTGTCGCTGTCGCCGCTCGAAGGCGACGGCGGCGGCACGTTCGATGTCGCCCCGGCCCAGACGCTGACGCTGGCGGGCGTGGTCTCGGGCTCGGGCACGCTGACCAAGACCGGCGACGGCATCCTGTCGCTGACGGGCACCAACACCTATAGCGGCGCGACCACGGTGACGGGGGGCGAACTGCGGATCGCGGGCGGCTCCTCGCTGTCCGACACCGCCCGGCTCCTGGTCGGCGGCGGCGCCCTCGCCACGCTCACCGATGCCGACGAGACCGTCGGCTCGCTGGCGGGCGGCGGCACGGTCGCGCTCTCCGGCTACTGCCTGACGACGGGCGGCGACGGGACGAACTCGGCCTTCTCCGGCACGATCTCCGGCCCGGGCTGCCTCACCAAGACCGGCACCGGCACGCTGACGCTGACGGGCACCAACACCATGGACGGCCCGGTCACGGTGGCCGGTGGCGGCACGGTGCAGGTGACCGCGGCGGCCGCGCTCGGCACCGGCACGCTGGCGCTGCGCAGCGGCGGCACGCTGCGGGCGAGCGGCACCTTCAGCTACGGCGCCCCGGTCTCGCTCACCTCCGGCGGCGGCACCTTCGAGGTCGACGGCGACGTCGACGGCTATGAGACGCTGACCCTGACGGGTCCCATCACGGGCGGTGGCGCGCTGAACAAGACCGGCCTCGGCTGGCTCGTCATCGCCGGCACCAACACCGCGACCGGTCCGACCAACGTCGCGGCGGGCACGCTGCAGGCGAGCGGCGGCAACGCCCTCGGCGACGAGAGCGCGGTCAGCGTTGCGGCGGGCGCGCGGCTCATCGTCGACGGCAGCGAGACCACCGGCTCGCTCGCCGGCGACGGCCAGGTGACGGTGTCGAGCGGCACCCTCAGCCTCGGCGGCAACAATGGCGACGCGATCTTCGCCGGCACGCTGGACGGCGCGGGCGGTCTGACGAAGACCGGCACGGGCACCCAGACGCTGTCGGGCATCAGCACCTACAGCGGCGATACCGAAGTGCAGGGCGGCCGGCTGGCGGTCGAGGGCAGCCTCACCGACAGCGACGTCTATGTCTACGACCAGGCGACGCTGTCCGGCGGCGGCACGATCACCAAGACCGTGCACGTGCTCGACGGCGGCACGCTGGCCGGCACCCAGACGAGCGGCCTCACCATGGGCGCGCTCGACCTGCAGGCCGGGTCCAATGTCGGCGTCACCCTCGGCGCGGTCGGCGGCTCGGGCGTGTTCAACGTCACCGGCAACGTCACGCTGGCCGGCCAGGTCAACGTCGCCGCGGCGCCGGGCTTCGGCTTCGGCATCTACCGCATCATGAGCTACGGCGGCACGATGACCGACAACGGCATCACCGTCGGCTCCATGCCGGAAGGCTATGCCGGCGGCGTGCAGACCTCGGTCGCCGGGCGCGTCAACCTGTTCGTGGAAGACCCGAACAGCCCGGTGATCTTCTGGAACGGCGCCAACACCACCGCCACCCAGGCGGTGCTCGGCGGCACCGGCACCTGGACCGCCGGGTCCCAGACCAACTGGATCAACGCCTCCGGCACCATCCCGAAGGCGTGGAACAGCGGCTTCGCCGTGTTCCAGGGCACGCCGGGCACGGTGACGGTCGACGACGGCGAGGGCCAGGTCACGGTCGCCGGCATGCAGTTCGTCGAAAGCGGCTACGTCGTCACCGGCGACGCCATCGCGCTCGCCGGCAGCACCCAGGCGACCGTGCGCGTCGGCGACGGCACGGTGGAAAGTGCAGGGACCGTCGCCACCATCGCCAGTGCCCTGACCGGCACCGGCGGGCTGGACAAGAGCGACTACGGCACCCTGATCCTCACCGGCGCCAGCACCTATGCCGGCGGCACCACCATCTCCCAGGGCACGCTGCAGATCGGCAACGGCGGCACCACCGGCTCGATCGCCGGCAACGTCGTCGACAACGCCACCCTCGTGTTCAACCGCTCCGACGCGGCCACCTTCGCCGGCGCCATCTCCGGCACCGGTGCCGTGGTGCAGGCCGGCACCGGCACGCTGACGCTCGCCGGCAACAACAGCTATGCCGGCGGCACCCGCCTCACCGCGGGCACGCTCGCCGTCGCCTCCAGCACCGCCCTCGGCAGCGGCGGGCTTTCGATGAGCGAGGGTACCACGCTCGCCTTCGCGGCGGACGGACTGAACCTCGGCAATGCCGTCACCCTCAACGGCGATCCGACCGTCTCGGTCGGGGCCGGCCAGACCGGCATCCTCTCCGGCGTGCTGTCGGACGGCACCGCCCCCGGCGACATCGTCAAGACCGGCGCCGGCACGCTGGTGTTCGCCGCCGACAACACGTACTCGGGTGGCACCACCATCTCCGCCGGCACGCTGCAGCTCGGCAACGGCGGACCCACCGGCTCCGTCACCGGCGACATCGTCAACAACGCCGCCCTCGTGTTCAACCGCTCCGGCACCTACGACTTCCCCGGCACCATCACCGGCTCCGGCACCGTCACCATCCTCACCGGCACGGTCAACTTCCTCGCCGCCAACGGCTACAACGGCCCGATCTCGGTGGATGGGTCGCAGTTCCTGCTGTCGCCCGGCGCGGTGTCGGCCTCGAGCTTCACCATCGGCTCGGGCGGCCTCATCGGCGGCTCCGGCACCATCGCCGGGCTCACCGTGCTCGACGGCGGCACCGCGGCTCCGGGCTACTCGCCCGGCACCCTCACGGTCAGCGGCAATGTCAGCTTCGCCCCGGGCTCGGTCTATGCCGTCGACGTCACCCCGTCCGGCGAGCACGACCTGATCACCGCTTCCGGCACCGCCACCATCACGGGGGGTACCGTGGCGGTCAACGCCACGCAGGGCGGTTATCCGGGCAGTTCGACGCTCGTCATCCTGCAGGCAAGCGGCGGCGTCACCGGCACATTCTCCGATGTCACGTCCAATCTGACGTTCCTGACGCCGATTCTCAGCTACGGCGCCGACACCGTCTATCTGACGCTCCGGCGCAACGACATCAGCTTCGTCAGCCAGGCGTTCACCGCCAACCAGCGGGCCGTCGCTGCGGCTGCCGAACCGCTCGACTGGAGCAGCCCGGTCTATTATGCGCTCGCCAACCTGCCGGCCGGAGCGGCGCCGGCTGCGTTCGACGCGCTCTCCGGCGAAGCCTATGCCTCGGCGGCGACCGTCATGCAGCAGCAGTCGAGCTACCTGCGCGAGGCGGTCGGGATGCGCGTTCGCCAGGGTCTGCTCGGCGATCCGCAGGCGGCGGCCGGTGGCCCGCAGACGGCGAAGCTCGCGCCCGGCTACGACGCCACCGTATGGGCCCAGGGCTATGGCGGCTGGGGCCGCAGCGCGGGCGACGGCAATGCCGCCACGGTGGAGCGCTCCATCGGCGGCTTCTTCGCCGGCGTCGACGCCGCCTTCGGAGAGGCGTGGCGCGTGGGTGCGATCGCCGGCTACAGCCGTTCCACCTTCGATGTCGATTCCCGGTCTTCGTCCGGCGATATCGACAATTACGATCTCGGCCTCTATGGCGGCACGCGCATCGGCGCCGTGAACCTGCTCGGCGGCGTGTCCTACACCTGGCACGACGTTTCGGTCGACCGCACGGTCGCGTTCCCGGGCTATGCCGGTGCCAACAGCGCCGACTACAAGGCCGGCACCACCCAGGTGTTCGGCGAGGCAAGCTGGCGCGTCGCGCTCGACAAGACGGTCGATCCGAAGACCTTCGGCAGGGCGATGGTCGAGCCGTTCGCCGGCCTCGCTTACGTCAACCTGTCGTCCGACAGCTTCACCGAGACGGGCTCGACGGCCGCACTGACGGGTTCGACGGACGACCAGAACACGCTCTACTCCACCCTCGGCATCCGGGCGGCGACGGAGTTCGCGCTCGGCAACGGCGCCCGTCTGGTGCCGCATGTCAGCGTCGGCTGGCAGCACGCCTTCGGCGACGTCGATTCCGATGCCGCCGTCGCCTTCACCGGCGGCGGGGCGTTCGCCAGCGCGTTCCAGGTCTCCGGCGTGCCGATCGCCCGCGACACCGCGCTCCTCGGCGCCGGTCTCGACTACGACTTCACCGACAAGGTCTCCGCCAGCCTCTCCTACAACGG
>JAEZMP010000554.1 GCA_023442215.1 Pseudomonadota bacterium | reverse complement strand
CGTGCCACCGCCGCGCTCATCACATCCATGGCGATGAACGGGTCCACAGCGCTGCGGGCGGAGGGCTCCGGTCGCGAAATCGTCATTCCTTACTCCCGGGCGAAGACGGGGCCGCCGCCGTGTCGCCGCATTTGCTGTCTTCCTATCGAGGATCTATCGATGTGCGGAGCGTTTGCCCTTCGGCAAAGTTCGCGCCCGCAAGGGGGGCGGCACACACACGCCGGCGGCACAGCCGGCAAGCGCCGATCGAGGATCCATGTTCGACCGATGCCTATCCCGGCTGAGAGCCGCTTGGAAGCCTTTCGCCGCGGGGCGCGGGGCGGGACTGCCCGTCGCCACGCCGCCCCGGTCGCTTAGGCACCGTTACACGGCGGGCTTCTCGCTCGTGGCCGCCGCGCATTTCGCCGTGCTGCCGGCTTCTGCGCAGGAATCGCCGCCGGGGCGCAGCATCGCGGTCGTGCGCGATGCCGAGACCGAGCAATTGATGCGGGACTATCTGCGGCCGATTCTGGGGGCTGCCGGGCTTCCGAGCGGGGCGACCGAGGTCGTGCTCGTCAACGATTCGAGCTTCAATGCCTTCGTGGCGGACAGCCACCGCATCTTCATCAACACGGGCGTGATCACCCAGGCCAAAACGCCGAACGAGGTGATCGGCGTTCTCGCCCACGAAACCGGCCACATCGCCGGCAATCATCTCGCGCGCATGCACCAGGCGGCCTCGCAGGCCGGCATCATCGCCGCCATCGGCATGATTGCCGGCGCGGGCGCGCTGGTCGCGGGCGCGGCCGCGGGCAACGGATCGGTGGCGGGCGGCGGTGCCGCGGCCATCACCGGAGGCATCGGCCTCGGCCAGCGCTCGCTGCTGTCCTATCAGCGCGGCGAGGAAGACGCCGCCGACCGTTCCGCGCTGACGTTCCTGCAGCGGACCAAACAGTCGGCGAAGGGCATGATCGACACGTTCAAGCGGCTCGCCAACGAGCAGCTGATGATCGCGCGCTATGCCGATCCCTATGCCCAGAGCCACCCCATGGCCCGGGACCGCATCGCCAACCTCGAGACCAAGGCCGAGGCGAGCCCCTACTGGGACGTCAAGGACCCTCCGGCGCTGCAGGCGCGGCACGACATGGTGCGGGCCAAGCTGATCGCCTTCACGTCGTCCCCGCAGACGGCGCTGCGCCAGTACCCGCCGTCCAACACCAGCCTGCCTGCGCGCTATGCGCGCGCTGTCGTCGCCTACCGCATGGGCGACCCGCAGGAAGCCCAGCGACAGGTCGACGCCCTGATCAAAAGCCAGCCTTCCAACCCCTATTTCTGGGAGCTGAAGGGACAGGCGATGCTCGATCTCGGCAATCCGCGCGGAGCGGTCGCGCCCCTGCAGAAGGCCGTCTCGCTCGCGCCGAGCGCGACGCCGATCCGTGCGCTCTATGGCCAGGCGCTGGTCGGTGCCGGCGATCCCGCCTCCGCCAAGCAGGCCGTGACCGAGCTCAACCGCGTAGTCCAGACCGATCCGGACGATGCCTCGGCGTTCCGTTTCCTTGCGATGGCCTACGGCGCGCAGGGCCAGACCGCGATGGCGGACCTCGCGACAGCACGCGGCATGGCGGCACAAGGCCAGCTCAAGCAGGCGAGCCATTATGCCCAGCGCGCGAAGATGGGGCTGAAGATGGGAACGCCGGCCTGGCTGCAGGCCGACGATCTCGTCACCCAGCCGTCCAGCAAGTCCGGCAAGAACTGACATGAAGATGCTGTCGCAACACATTGCTTCCGGCGGCATTTCCGCTATTCGCTTTCCTTTCCTCCCCGATGTGAGAACACCCATGCTGATCCCGTCGAAGCGTCGTCGGCCCACCGCCGGAACGGTGGCGCTCGCCGCCCTGCTCGCGCTCGCCACCCCGTTCGCGTCCGCCGCGCCGGTGCTGGCAGCCGATTCCGGCCCGGTGACGTCGTTCGACGCCAAGCAGCGCGCCGACATCGAGAAGATCGTGCGCGACTATCTCATCGCCAATCCCGACATCCTGGTCGAGGTCAGCAGCGCCCTCCAGAAGCGGCAGGAAGTCGCCGCCGAGGAAGCGCAGAAGGATGTGATCAAGGCGCAGAGCGACACGCTGCTCCATTCGAAGAACCAGGTCGTGCTCGGCAACCCGCAGGGCGACGTCACGCTGGTGGAGTTCTTCGACTACAATTGCGGCTACTGCCGGCGCGCCGTGGAAGACACCTTCGCGCTGATCGACCAGGATCCGAAGCTGCGCGTCGTTCTGAAGGAGTTCCCCATCCTGACGGAAGGCTCGGTCGAAGCCGCGCGCGTCGCGATCGCCGTCAAGGACGTGGCCCCGGACCGCTATGCCGAATTCCATCGGGCGATGTTCGCCATGAAGGGACAGGCGGACGGCAAGCGCGCGCTTCAGGTCGCCGAGAAGCTCGGAATCGACGGCAGCAAGCTCGAAGCGGCGATGAAGGGGCCGGACGTGGAGGATACCCTCCAGGAAACCCACAATCTCGCTCAGCTTCTCCAGATCTCCGGCACGCCTTCCTACATCATCGGCGATGCGGTCCTGCCCGGCGCCGTCGGCGTCGCGGCCCTGAAGGAGCGCATCGACACCGTCCGCAAGTGCGGGGGAACCTCGACCTGCTGACGCCGCGCTTCTGCGCGACCTGGGATCGGGCGGCCGCGTGGCCGCCCTTTTTCGTCGGCACAGCCGCTGCGCGGCGCCGGCGGAGCATCGCGAGTACCCCATTTCCTCGCGGCGCGCTTGCGCCTATAAGATAGCCCGCCTCCGTGGAGGCCGGTGGCGCAACGGATCGTCCGCGGCGCTTCGACCGACAAGCATGCGGCCGCTTCACCCGGGACGGTGTCGTGGCCGAGTTCGACGTTACGGCCGGCGGCATTGCCCGGCCCGGCCTTTCTGGTGATCCGGCTAATGGTTCCGATCCTCGTCCTCAACGGACCGAACCTCAACCGTCTCGGCAAGCGCGAGCCCGGCATCTACGGCGCCACCACGCTCGCGGAGATCGAGGAGCGGTGCAAGGCGGCGGGAAAGCGGCTCGGCCTCGCCGTGGACTTCCGCCAGTCGAACCACGAGGGCGTGCTGGTCGACTGGATCCACGAGGCGGCCGACAGCGCGAAGGGCATCGCGCTCAATGCCGGCGCCTATACCCACACCTCGGTCGCGCTGCACGATGCCATTCGCGCCGTCGGACTGCCGACCGTCGAACTGCACCTGTCCAACGTCCATGCCCGAGAGAGCTTCCGCCACCACTCCTACATCGCGCCCGCCGCGACGGGCGTGATCGCGGGGTTCGGCCCGAACAGCTACATCCTCGCCCTGGAGGCGCTGGCGGCGATCCTGATACCGGACGCCGCCTGACGCGCCGCCGGATGCGAACCACGCATCGGCCCGACTTTCCGAAGGCCCCAATTTTTCCGAAGGCTCATGACAATCAAGAAACCGACCATCGACCAGTCGCTGATCCGTGAACTCGCCGACCTGCTGACGGAGACCGCGCTCTCCGAGATCGAGGTCGAGCAGGGCGACCTGCGCATCCGCATCGCGCGCAATGCCCAGCCGACCACCGTGATGGCGGCGCCGGCGGCCGTGGCGCCCCTGGCCGCTCCCGCCGTGGCGGCTGCGATCCCGGTCGCGGCGGTGCTCGATCCGGCGACCAATCCCGGCACGGTGAAGTCGCCCATGGTCGGTACCGCCTATCTCGCGCCGGAGCCGGGTGCGAAGCCGTTCATCGAAGTCGGCGACAAGATCGCGGCGGGCCAGACCCTGCTGATCGTCGAGGCGATGAAGACCATGAACCAGATTCCGGCGCCGCGCGCCGGAACGGTGACGAAGATCCTCATCGAGGACGGCCAGCCGGTCGAGTACGGCGAGCCGCTCGTGATCGTCGAGTGACCATGTTCTCGAAGATCCTCATCGCCAATCGCGGCGAGATCGCGCTGCGCATCCTGCGGGCCTGCAAGGAGCTCGGGGTCGCGACGGTCGCCGTGCATTCGACGGCCGACGCCGACGCCATGCATGTCCGCCTCGCCGACGAAAGCGTGTGCATCGGCCCGCCGCCGGCGCGCGACAGCTATCTCAACATCCCCTCGCTGCTCGCCGCCTGCGAGATCACCGGTGCCGAGGCGGTTCACCCCGGCTACGGCTTCCTCTCGGAAAACGCACGGTTCGCCGACATCCTCGCCGCCCACGGCATCAAGTTCATCGGGCCGAGCGCGGATCACATCCGCATCATGGGCGACAAGATCGAGGCCAAGCGCACCGCGAAGCGGCTCGGTCTTCCGGTCGTTCCGGGCTCTGAAGGCGAGATCCGCACCGAGGAGGAGGCCCGCCGGGTCGCCGCCGAGATCGGATTCCCGCTCCTGGTGAAGGCCGCCGCCGGCGGCGGCGGGCGCGGCATGAAGGTCGCGATGACCGAGAACGATCTCGATCACGCGCTTTCGACCGCCCGTTCGGAGGCGAAGGCCGCGTTCGGCGACGATGCGGTCTATCTCGAACGCTATCTCGGCAAGCCGCGCCACATCGAAATCCAGGTGTTCGGCGACGGCCAGGGGAACGCGGTCTATCTCGGCGAGCGCGATTGCTCGCTCCAGCGCCGGCACCAGAAGGTGTGGGAAGAGGCTCTCGCCCCGACCATCACCCAGGCCCAGCGCGAGCAGATCGGCGAGCGCGTCGCCGAGGCGATGCGCGTCCTTCGCTACGAGGGCGCGGGCACCATCGAGTTCCTCTACGAGAACGGCGAGTTCTATTTCATCGAAATGAACACCCGACTTCAGGTGGAACACCCGGTCACCGAGATGATCACCGGTATCGATCTGGTGAACGAGCAGATCAAGGTGGCTTCGGGCGAGAAGCTGTCGTTCTCGCAGTCGGATGTGCGCTTCAACGGCCATGCCATCGAATGCCGCATCAATGCCGAGGATCCGGCCACCTTCACGCCGTCCCCCGGCCGGATCACCTATTTCCATCCGCCCGGCGGCCTCGGCGTGCGCGTCGATTCCGGCGTCTATCAGGGCTATCTGATCCCGCCCTACTACGACAGCCTCATCGGCAAGCTGATCGTGCACGGCCGCAATCGCGAAGAGTGCATGAACCGACTGCGGCGCTGCCTCGACGAGTTCGTCGTCGACGGCATCAACACCACGATCCCGCTGTTCCGGTCGCTGGTGAACGATCCGGATATCGCCTCCGGCAACTACGATATCCACTGGCTCGAGGGCTTCCTCGCCCGGCAGGCCGCCGCCCGGGCGTAACGCCGGGACCGCCCTCGCGGCGGGTAACCGGAGCCGCTGGCGACCGGACGGGCAATTCCGTCTGTTCGCGACCGGCTCCGGTGCGGTACGCTGTTTCCCGTTCCCGTCGACCCGATGATTCCGTCCGGCCGGCAGGCGTTCGGGGAGGCGACGGCATCCGGGAGCACTGCCCATGAAGAACGACGCCGTTCTGGAAATCACGCCGCAGGTCCTGCTCAAGGCCTATGCGTGCGGCATCTTCCCGATGGCCGAGGCCGCTGACGATCCGAGCCTGTTCTGGATCGAGCCCGATCAGCGCGGTGTGCTGCCGCTCGACACCTTCCACATTCCCCGCCGCCTCGCCCGCACCGTCCGGCAGGACGTGTTCGAAGTGCGCGTCGATCATGATTTCGACGCGGTGATCGAGGCCTGCGCGGAACCGGCGCCCGGACGCCGCAAGACCTGGATCAGCCGCCGCATCCGCCGGCTCTACCGAGACCTGTTCGATATCGGCCACTGCCATACCGTGGAATGCTGGGAAGGCGGGCGCCTCGTCGGCGGGCTCTACGGCGTCCGGCTCGGCCTCGCCTTCTGCGGCGAGAGCATGTTCTCGCGCGAGCGGGACGCCTCGAAGGTGGCGCTGGTCCACCTCGTCGCGCGGCTCATCGCGGGCGGCTTCACCCTGCTCGACACCCAGTTCATCACCGAGCATCTGAGCCGGTTCGGCGCGGTGGAAATCGGCCGGCGCGACTATCAGGCACGGCTCGATGCGGCCATGCTGGGGATCGGCGATTTCGAGCGCCTACCACGCGACGCGAGCGGTGCCGAGGTGCTGGCCGTGATCGAGCGGTATCAGGACGCTTCGTGACCGGACTGTAGCCTCCGGTCACCGGGAAAAAGCATCCGGCGACCGCGCCGCAATGAAGCGGCCTCTCGCGCTGTTCACGTGGTGGACTGAAGGGCCTCGTCCGGCCCTTGCCGTCGCCCACAATTGCGCGGGAATCAGTCTTCCGGCTGATCGGTGCTCGGCTGGTCCTGATCGTTGCCGCCGCCGACCTCGGTGCCCGCGCCGCCCATCGTCGGCTTCGGCAACGGTTCGGAGACCCAGCCTTCCGGACGGGGAATGAGATCGAGGCCTTCCTTGGTGAAGCGGCTGGCATCGAAGCCGTCCGGCGGCGGCACCTCGGAAGAGACGCGGCAATCCGTCAGCCACACGTCGTAGATCGGGTGATCGACGGCGTTGAGACCCGGGCTCGCGGCGAACATCCAACCGGTGAAGATGCGGCGCACCTGGTTGTCGAGGGTGATCTCATCGACCTCGAGGAAGGCGTCGGTCCGCGGCGCTTCGGTGGACGGGCGCGAGTAGCAGGCCCGCGGCGTCACCCTGAGCGCGCCGAACTGCACGGTCTCGTCGATATAGGCATCGAAGGAGATGATGCGGCCGGTGATCTTGTCGAGGCCGGAAAACACGGCCACGGGATTGGAAAGGCGCGTTTCCTGCGGCGGCGCAGCCTGTGTCGTGGGGGCGGGCTGAGACGGCGGCCCGGGATGCTGAGGTGCGGGCTGGGGCGCAGCCTGCGGCATCGGTTGAGGAGCGGGCTGACCCTGTGGAGCCTGCTGGCCCTGCTGGTCAAGCGTCATGGGCTGGCCGAGAGGCACCGGCTGACCGGGCGCTGGCGCGGGAGGCGGCGCCATCTCGCCCTGCATCGGCGGATCGGAGAATGCCTGAGCGAAGGCGGCACCAGCCGAAAGCACGGACATGCCAGCGCCGGCGACGCACAGCGCCGTGCCGAGCCCCGCCATACGGATATTTGCCAATCCAGCGCGCCCTGCTTTCACCGCACCACTCACGCTCGCAACACTCCGGCCGTCCCGCCGATTCCGTCCCCTTAGCACCGCGTCGCGTTGCGGGCAAAGCATCCGGTCGCCGGGGATAAGACACCACGCTCATTATCGGCGTTATCCGGCCGGACTGTGGCGTTCCTGCCGATCACGCCCGGCAGCTGCGGCTATCCCGTACGCTGCAGTGGCCGCGCGCCCCTCGCCCCCTTCGGCGCCAGCGCGTCGCGCACCAGCGCGGCGAGCTCGCGAAAGTCCTTGGTCCGGCGACTGGAACGGCGCCACATCAGTCCGACGGTGCGGCTCGGCTGCGGATCGCGGAACGGCAGCACCGAAATGCGCGGATCGCCCGCGACGCCGCTGCGGACCGCGATCTCCGGCAGCAGCGTCACGCCGTAGCCGTTCGCGACCATCTGCACGATGGTGGCGAGGCTCGTGGCGCCGAACTCGTTGCGGACCACGGGATTGATCGCGCGGCAATAGGTCAGCGCCTGCTCACGCAGGCAGTGGCCCTCTTCCAGCAACAGCAGCCGCTCCTGCGCAAGGGTCGCCACGTCGGCGAGTTCGGGCTCGGCGCGCCCGGCATTGCGCCGCGTCGCCAGCAGGAAGCGATCCTCGAACAGCGGCACCTCGACGAGGCCGGTGCCCTCCGCCGGCAGGGCCACCACCACCGCGTCGAGCCGGCCGGCGACCAGATCCTCCGTCAGGACGCCGGTCAGCGCCTCGCGGATTTCCAGATCGAGCGCCGGGTGCCGGCGGTGGATCTCCGGCAGAACCGCCGGCAGCAGGTATGGTGCGACCGAGGGAATGATGCCGAGGCGCAGCCTGCCGCCGAGCCCGGTTTCCTGCCGCCGGATCACTTCCACGAGATCGCCGACATCCTCCAGGACCGCACGGGCGCGGCGGGCGCATTCCAGCCCCGCATCGGTGATGACGATCCGCCCCGGATGGCGCTCGACGAGCGCCGTGCCCAGGAACGCCTCCAGATCCCGGATTTGCTGGGACAGTGCAGGCTGGGTGACGGAGCACTCCGCTGCTGCGCGGCCGAAGTGGCCGTGGCGCGCGAGGGCATCGAAATAGCGGAGCTGTCGCAAGGTGACCATGCTGATAAGAATATCTTATCGGCCGCGCGATACAATCGAATTAGACCTGATCCAAACGGCCGTGCATCCTGCCGCCAGTCCAGCCACCGAGGAGGCAGCGGCATGACCCGTCCGACATTGACCACGACCGGAGGCGCGCCGGTCGCCGATAACCAGAATTCCATCACCGCCGGTACGCGCGGTCCGGTGCTTCTGGAAGATTTCCAGCTCATCGAAAAGCTGGCGCACCAGAACCGTGAGCGCATTCCCGAACGCGTGGTGCACGCCAAGGGTTCCGCCGCCTTCGGCACGCTGGTCGTCACCCACGATATCTCCGCCTACACCAAGGCGAAGGCGCTGCAGCCCGGCGCCCGGACCGACATGCTGCTGCGGTTCTCAACCGTGGCCGGCGAGCGCGGCGCGGCGGATGCCGAACGCGACGTGCGTGGCTTCGCGCTGAAATTCTACACCGAGGAAGGCAACTGGGATCTCGTCGGCAACAACACGCCGGTGTTCTTCGTGCGAGATCCGCTGAAGTTCCCCGACTTCATCCACACCCAGAAGCGCCATCCGAAGACCAACATGCGCTCACCGACCGCGATGTGGGACTTCTGGTCGTTGTCGCCGGAGAGCCTGCATCAGGTCACGATCCTGTTCTCCGACCGCGGGCTGCCGGACGGTTATCGCTTCATGCACGGCTTCGGCTCCCACACCTACGCGCTGATCAACGCGGCGAACGAGCGGGTGTGGGTGAAGTTCCACTTCAAGAGCCAGCAGGGCATCAAGAACCTGACCAA
>JAEZMP010000537.1 GCA_023442215.1 Pseudomonadota bacterium | reverse complement strand
CGGCAGCTCCACGCCGCGCATCCGGGCGTGGGCGCGCACCCGCATCCAGCCGCTGGCGAACGCCGAAACCGGATCGGCGAACCGGCCGGCCCAGCGATCGCCCACCGCCTGCGGCGGGCAGAGCACGATCTCCCCGGCCAGCGGGTCGCGCGCCTTCAGGTCGACAGGCCTGAGATCGCCCAGCGGAACGCCGAACGCCTCGTAGAGCGCGCAGATCGCCACCATCGCGCCATGCAGATGGATCGGCCGGTCGAAGCCGGCGGCGCGCAGCTCCGCGATCACGCGCTGTGCCTTGCCGAGGCTGTAGGCGCCGACCAGATGGGCGCGCTCGGGGAACATCGCCTGCGAGGCCAGCAGCTTGGCGATCTCGTCACGGGCCTCCGGGTGGCGGAACACCGGCAGCGCGAAGGTCGCCTCGGTCACGAACAGGTCGCAGGGCACCACCTCGAACGGCAGGCAGGTCGGGTCCGCCTGGCGCTTGTAGTCGCCCGACACCACCGCCCGGGCCCCGCCGGCCTCGATCAGGATCTGCGCCGAGCCGAGCACGTGCCCGGCCGGGAAGAAGGTCACGGTCGCCTCGCCGATCCGCATCGGCTCACCGTAGCGGGCGGCGACGGTGCGCCGGGCGAAGGTGCGGCCGAGCCGCGCCGCCATGATCGCCAGCGTCTCGGCGGTCGCCACCACGGTGTCGTGGCCCGCGCGGGCGTGGTCGGAATGGCCGTGGGTGACGAGCGCAAGCTCCACGCCGCGCGCCGGGTCGATCATCGCCCCGGCCGGCGGCGAGGCAAGGCCACCCGGCACCCGCGCGAGCAGATCGGACGGGCGCAGGCGACGGTCGGGGGAGGGGATGCCGAAAACTGCCATGATCGCCAGAGGTGGGGCTGCCGCGGTGAAAATGCCACACGCCGCCGTTCGGAAGCGAGCGCCTTCAACAACCGCACAGCCGGGAACGCCGTTCCGGCGCGTACAGATCGTCCACACGGGTTGACGGCATAGGCACCGTATCTTGTACCATGCCGAGGCGTCTGCGCGCCGGCATCCCCGGCCGCGACAGTAAGGGCGGACCGGCAACAAACCGCGGGGCGGCGGTTAAGCCGGGAAAATCTTTCGGGGGAGAGATGGATGTGCGTTGGCTGATCTTCGGCGACAGTCACATTTCGGCGTTCCGCAGGGCGGCGGAACTCGGGTTGATCGACAGGCCGGCGGAGTTTCACGAGGTGCGTGGCGCGACCGCCATGGGCCTCGCCAAACTTGAAAGCGTCACGGGCGCGCGGCGGCAGTTCGAGGCGGCGCTGCTGCCGCCGCAGCGGGGCGTCATTCCGGTGATGCAGCTCGGCGAGGTCGATTGCGGCTTCGTCATCTGGTACCGCGCCGAGAAATACGGCGTGCCGGTCTCCGACCAGCTGGACGTCTCGATCGCGAGCTATTTCGCCTTCGTCGATCGCGTCCTCGCGGCGGGCTATCCGAGCCTTGTCGTCACCGGGGCGACGGTGCCGACCATCCGCGACGGTCAGGACTGGGGCGAGGTCGCGCATCTGAGGCGCGAGGTGACGACCACGCTCGCCGAGCGCACCCGGCTGACGCTCGCCTACAACGAGCGCCTGCGGCAGGGCGCCGACGCGCGCGGGCTGCCGTTCGTGTGCATCGCCGATGCGGTGATCGATCCAGACACCGGAACCGTCGCCGACCTCTACCGCCGCCGCGATCCGCGCAACCACCACCTCCACGCGAAGCGCGCGGGCGAGATCTGGGCGGCCGGCCTCAACCGGGTGGCAATCGCCGCGCGCGAGGCGGTTCTCGCCGGCTGAACGCCAGCAGGAGGCCTTTCGGCTGCGCCCGGATATTTTTGCGAGTGTCCTGTCGTTGCCACGGTCGATGCCTATCTTCCATGGCGGCCGGACATGCCGGAATAAGGAAAGCGAGCAGCACAGCCATGACGCCCCAGGAACAGCAGTTGATCGCCGATCTGTTCGAACGCCTCGGCCGGGCCGACGGCCCGCGCGATCCGGAGGCCGAGCGCTTCATCGCCGAGCGCATGGCGGCCAATCCCGGGGCGGCCTATGCGATGGCGCAGACCATCGTGGTGCAGGATCATGCGCTCAAGTCCGCCGAGGCACGCATCTCCGGTCTCGAGAAGGAGATCGCGGCGGCGAAGGAGGCCGGCTCGCCGGCGAGCCGGAGCGGCGGCAGCTTCGCGCCGTGGACGGGAAGCGACCTGCCTGCCGCGCGCGGTCCGCTGCCTGCGGGCGGCGGCCTGCCGCAGAGCCGCAATGCGGTGCCGAGCCAGCCGGTCGATCAGGGCGCCACGCGCTTCGGCGCGGGCTCCGGCATGAATCCGGGAATCGGCGCCGGCGCGGGGCCTGCTGGCGGGCCCGCCGGCTGGAGCGGCGGACCGTCCGTCGACGGGCGGGCGGCGACCAGCGTGCCCTCGTTCGGCGGGCGGTCGTCGGGCATGGGCGGCTTCCTCTCCGGCGCCGGGCAGATCGCGCTCGGCGTCGTCGGTGGTGCGCTTCTGGCGGATGCCGCCCGTTCGATGTTCTCCGGCTTCGGCGGCTCCAGCCCGACCGAGGAGGTGGTGAACAACGAAACCATCATTGAGGAACCCGCCGCTGCCTCGCCGTGGGGCGACGCTGCCGGGGGCGATCAGGTTGCCGACGTCGGCCGCGACGGCGGCGCGTGGGGCAACGACGTCAATGCGCAGGATCCGGGTGGGCAAGATCCGGGCGGGCAGGATCCGGGTTCGCAGGATCCCGGTTCGCAGGATCCGAACGTCCAGGATGCCGGCTACGATCCCGGTCAGGACGATGGCGGTCAGGATCAGGGCTGGGACGCCGGCGGCGATCTCGGCGGCGGCGACGACAGCAGCTGGATCTGACGCCGGGTCGCGTCTCGGCGCCGAATCAGGCGTCGAGGCGGACCGGCCGCCTCCGGCGGCGTCGCGGATCCATCGCGTTCACTGCGGTGCGCGCACGCCGCCGGGCGGGATGATCTTGCGTTCCACCAGCTTGTAGAGCTTCTTGCGGGCATCGGCGATGGCGGCGGGCAGCACTTCCATCGCCGCCGTGGCGCTCATGCCCGGCTTGATCCGCTTGTCATAGAGCGTGGTCACGATGAACCAGTCGAAGATGCCGAAGCCGTCCACATCCGAATAGTCGTTGTAGATGGAATAAGGCAGCTCCGAGCTGTCGTTGACCGGGCCCAGGCTCTGGGTGATCTCCTCGACCATGCAGTGCCGGAAGGCGCGATAGCCCTCATTGACCACGATGAAGACGATCGCCTTGTTGATGATGCCGGAATAGTCGCCGCTGGCGAGCGCGGAGCAGTTGTTCTCTTCCATGAAGCTCGCGTCGGGCCGCTCGCCGACGATGGCCTTGACCATCGGCTGGTACTGGCTGCGGTCGACGAGATAGATCGTCATGTTCGCCTTGTCGGCCGATTTGGTGACGCGGATCGGCAGGTTGGGCACCGTGCGGCGCAGGGTGTCGATGAACTTGGACACGAAGGCGCGGCGGTCGTCGAACCGGGACTGGCTGACGATCCGCACATTGATCGGCCCGGCGAACTTGTGAACCTGCGCATTGGCCTCGACGGTGGCTTCCGGGCCCTCGCTCCCGAACACCGTGCGCATGAAGCCGTCGATGATCTCGTCGTCGCTAAAGGCCCAGGCCACTTCCTGCGGCGTCGGCGCCGCGCGCTTCTGCGGCGCGGCTTCGGCCGCGATGGCCTCCGGCGCCGCCGATGGCGCGAGCGGGGACATGAGCAGGCCAGCCGCCAGCAACGGAACGGAAAAGGCGAAGGAAGGGCGGAACATCGCGGCCTCGAAAACGTGAAGGCCGCCATTCGACACCGCGGCTTCGCGCCTGACAATCCCGTTCCGGCGGAATGGTGAACGGGATCGCCACGGCGGTCATGGCCACGACGGTCATGGCCGCGCGATCAGGCCCGCGCGATCGGCCCGCCGCCGAACGCGGTCAGGACGCCCTCGAGTCGGGCGAAGGCCTGTCAGGAAAGCCCCCGTCACGGAAAAGGGCCGTTCTGGAAAAGCACGCGTGGAAAGGATTGTGACGGTATGTTCAGCCTGTGAAGGAACGGCCTCGCCACGGCCTTCGGCATTTGGGGATTGGTGGAGCCGAGGGGAATCGAACCCCTGACCTCTGCAGTGCGATTGCAGCGCTCTCCCATCTGAGCTACGGCCCCGCCTTCGCCGAAGGCACGCGGATTTAGTGTGCCGGGATGCGACCTGTCAAGCGGGTCTCTCGTGCTGCCTGTGCAAGACGCCGCTTCCCGGTGGATTTCCGTGCGCAGGCCCGGCCGGAGGACGGCCTCGGCGTGCGGGCAATGTCCCGGCAGGGGCCGGGACGGAAGGTCAGGACCGTTGCGTCGCCGCCGTCCGGGCGGGCTTGCAGTCCACCGCCTTGGACGAGTCGCCGCCGAGATTCTCGATCATGCGCGTCAGGTAGGCGACGAAGCGGGCGACGTCGTCGTCGTCGAGGCCTTCGGTGGCCTGATCGCGCACCTGACGCCCGACTTCGCGAATCTTGCGCACCACCGGTTCCGATTTCGGCGTCAGCCGCACGATCTTGGCGCGGCGGTCGGCCGGATCGGGCTGGCGCTCGACGAGGCCCGCCGCCTCCAGGCGGTCGAGATAGGACACGAGCGTCATCGGATCGATGTTCATGTATTCGGCCAGCACGCTCTGCCGACGCCCTTCGAGCTTGGCTATGTGACCGAGGGTGCGGGCCTCGCCCGCCGTCAGGCTAAGACCCGCGGCCTCCGCGGCCGTGTCGAACTGGTTCCTGATCAGCCGTTGGGCATCGGACAGAAGAAAGCCCAGGGGCATTTCACGGGCGGAGGAGGTCGTCATGATGCCTTCCGTTTGCCGGCGCATGCCGGCTGAGAGTGCGCTCGTCCCAAGCGGATCCGGAGCCTATAATAAGGAACTGTTACAAATTGCGATGAGCCACGTCAAAAACTGCTGTCGTCACAAGGCTGCAACCCTCCGGCGCGAAGATTGCATGGCCCGATGAACCGGTGCGCCGCACAAGCCCTTGCCCTTCGCCCGGCGATGGTTATATTGCGCCGCGAAACGAGGACAAGCGGGCGCGGCTGAGCTACGCCCGCTTTTTGGTGCTTCCTAATGAACCTGCGCAACATCGCCATCATCGCTCACGTCGACCACGGCAAGACCACCCTGGTCGACAAGCTCCTGCAGCAGTCCGGTACGTTCCGCGACAACCAGCGCGTCGCCGAGCGGGCGATGGATTCCAACGATCTGGAACGCGAGCGCGGCATCACCATTCTCGCCAAGGTGACGTCGGTGTTCTGGGAAGAGACCCGGATCAATATCGTCGACACCCCCGGCCACGCCGACTTCGGCGGCGAGGTCGAGCGCATCCTGAACATGGTGGACGGCGCCATCATCCTGGTGGATGCGGCCGAAGGGCCGATGCCGCAGACCAAGTTCGTGCTGTCGAAGGCGCTGAAGATCGGTCTTCGCCCGATCGTGGCGATCAATAAGGTCGATAAGGCCGACGCCCGCATCGACGAAGTGCTGAACGAGATCTTCGATCTGTTCGCCGCCCTCGAGGCGACGCCCGAGCAGCTCGACTTCCCGGTGCTCTACGGTTCGGCCAAGGAAGGCTGGATGGCGGACGCTCCGGACGGTCCGAAGGAGAATGTCGGCCCGCTGCTCGATCTCGTCATCCGCCACGTTCCGCCGCCGCACGTCGAGGAAGGCCCGTTCCGCCTGCTGGCGACCACGGTGGAATCGAACCCCTATCTCGGCCGCATCCTGACCGGCCGCATCACCTCCGGCACCATCAAGCCGAACCAGGCCATCAAGGCGATGACCCGCGACGGCAAGCTGATCGAGAACGGCCGCGCCACCCAGGTGCTCGGCTTCCGCGGCCTCGAGCGTGTTCCCGTCGAGGAGGCCTCGGCCGGCGACATCGTCGCGCTGGCGGGCCTTTCCACCGCCACGGTCGCCGACACGCTGTGCGATCCCTCGGTCGCCGAGGCGCTGCCCGCCCAGCCGATCGATCCGCCGACCCTCTCCATGACCTTCCGCATCAATGACGGTCCGCTGGCCGGCACCGAGGGCGACAAGGTCCAGAGCCGCGTCATCCGCGACCGCCTGATGAAGGAAGCCGAGGGCAACGTCGCGCTCAAGATTTCCGAAGGCCGCGACAAGGATTCCTACGAGGTCGCCGGCCGCGGCGAACTCCAGCTCGCCATCCTCATCGAGACCATGCGCCGCGAGGGCTTCGAGCTGACCGTCGGCCGTCCCCGCGTGGTGTTCGAGCGCGACGAGAACGGCAACGTGCTGGAGCCGATCGAGGAAGTCATCATCGACGTCGACGAGGAGCATGCCGGCGCCGTGGTGTCGAAGCTTTCCGAGCGCCGCGCCGACATGATCGAGATGCGGCCTTCGGGCGGCGGGCGCATGCGCCTCGTGTTCCATGCCCCGACGCGCGGCCTCATCGGCTACCAGTCGGAACTTCTGTCGGATACCCGCGGCACCGCCGTGTTCAACCGGCTGTTCCACGCCTACGCGCCGCACAAGGGCGAGATCCCCGGCCGCCGCACCGGCGCGCTGATCTCCAACTCGGCCGGCGAGGCGGTGGCCTACGCGCTGTGGAACCTCGAAGACCGCGGCCCGATGATGATCGAGCCGGGCTGGAAGGTCTACGAGGGCATGATCGTCGGCGAGCACACCCGCGGCAACGACCTTGAAGTCAACGTGCTGAAGGGCAAGAAGCTCTCCAACGTGCGCTCGAGCGGCAAGGACGAGATGATGATCCTGACGCCGCCGATCCGCATGACGCTGGAGCGCGCGCTCGCCTACATCCAGGACGACGAACTCGTCGAGGTGACCCCGGCCTCGATCCGGCTGCGCAAGGCCATCCTCGACCCGAACGACCGCAAGCGCGCCGAGCGTGCCAAGGAAGCTGTCTGAGACCGAAGCGGTCTGAGGAAGCAGTCCGTAGCCGGCGCACCGCGCGCCGCTACCGGCGAAGCGAAGAGCATCGAAGG
>JAEZMP010000517.1 GCA_023442215.1 Pseudomonadota bacterium | reverse complement strand
TCGGCGGGCTTGCGGTGGGCGAACCCCAGGACGTGATGCTCGCCATGCTCGACGAGACGCTGCCGGTGCTGCCGGCGGAAAAGCCGCGCTATCTGATGGGCGTCGGCACGCCCCACGACATCATCGAAGCGGTTGCGCGCGGCGTCGACATGTTCGACTGCGTGATGCCGACCCGCGCCGGCCGCCACGGCGTCGCCTATACCCGGTTCGGCAAGCTCAACCTGAAGAACGCGCGGCATGCCGACGATCCGGCGCCGCTGGATCCGGAAAGCGACTGCCCGGCGGCGCGCGACTACAGCCGCGCCTACCTGCACCATCTCGTGCGCTGCGGCGAAGGGCTCGGCGCGATGCTGCTGACCTGGAACAACATCGCCTACTATCAGCACCTGATGAAGACGCTGCGCACGGCGATCGAACAGGGCCGTTTCGCCGAGGTGCGCGCGGAACTCGGCCGGCTCTGGGCCAAAGGCTGAGGGCCCAGAGGCCGAACGCCGATCGGAGAGCGTCAGGCCGCGGGCCACACCAGCGCGGCCGGCGCCGCGCCCTCGCCGGAGACGACCACCTTCTCGTCCTCTACTTTCGCCCGGCCCGAGGCCCACAGCGACAGGGCGAGCGGGTAGAGCCGGTGCTCGGCCTCGAGCACGCGGGCGGAGAGCGTGTCCGGCGTATCGCCGGTCACCACCGGTACGGCGGCCTGCGCGACGATCGGCCCGGCATCCATCTCGCTGCGCACGAGGTGGACGGTGCAGCCGTGCAGCTTCACGCCGTCGGCCAGCGCGCGCTCGTGGGTGTGCAATCCCTTGTAGGAGGGCAGCAGCGCGGGATGGATGTTGAGCATCCGGTCGAGCCAGGTCTCCACCAGCCACGGCGTCAGTAGTCGCATGAAGCCGGCGAGGCAGACGAGCTCGATGCCGCTGTCCCGCAGGCGCGCATCGAGCGCGCGGTCGAACGCTTCGCGGTCGGGATAGGCCTTGTGATCGACGACGGCGGTCTCGATGCCGTGCTCAGCCGCGCGCGCGAGCGCGCCGGCGCCCGGCCGGTTCGACAGGACCAGCGCGAACGCGGCCGGGAAGGCCGGGTCGGCCTCCGCGGCGGCGATCAGCGACGCCATGTTGCTGCCCCGGCCGGAGACGAGGATCGCGGTGCGGACCTTGGTCACCTTCGCTCTCCGTGCCGCTCAGGCCTCGAGCGGCAGCGCGCCGTCATAGACGACCGCCTCGCCCGTGCGCGGCACGATCTCGCCGATGACGGATGCGGCCTCGCCTTCCTGATGCAGGATGCGCAGCACGGTCTCGGCCTCGCCGGACGGGACGACGACGACCATGCCGATGCCGCAGTTGAAGGTGCGCAGCATCTCGGCCTCGGCGATCCGTCCGCCCTTGGCGAGCCACGAGAACACCGGGGGCGGGGCGATGCGGGTGAGGTCGATGCGGCCCGCGACCGATTTCGGCAGCACGCGCGGCAGGTTCTCCGTCAGGCCGCCGCCGGTGATGTGGGCGAGCGCCTTGATGCCGTGGCCGGCGGCAAGCGCCTTCAGCAGCGACTTCACGTAGATGCGCGTCGGCGCCAGCAGCGACTGCCCGAGCGTGAGGCCCGCGGCGAACGGCGACGGGGCGTCGTATCCGATGCCCTCGGCCGACACGATGCGGCGCACCAGCGAGAAGCCGTTGGAGTGGACGCCCGACGAGGCGAGCCCGATCAGCACGTCGCCGGCGGCAACCGTCGGCAGTGGCAGCAGCCGCTCGCGCTCGACCGCGCCCACCGAGAACCCGGCGAGGTCGTAGTCGCCATCGGCATAGTGGCCGGGCATCTCGGCGGTCTCGCCGCCGATCAGCGCGGCACCGGCCTGTCGGCAGCCCTCGACGATGCCGTCGACCACGGTCGTGGCGACGCCGACATCGAGGCGGCCGCTCGCGAAATAATCGAGGAAGAACAGCGGCTCGGCGCCCTGCACCACGAGGTCGTTGACGCACATGGCCACGAGGTCGATACCGACGGTGTCGTGGATGCCCGCATCGATCGCGACGCGCAGCTTGGTGCCGACGCCGTCCGTCGCCGCCACCAGCAGCGGGTCCTTGTAGCCGGCGGCCTTGGGATCGAACACGCCGCCGAAGCCGCCGATCACGGCATCGGCGCCGGCCCGTGCCGTGCGCTTCAGCAGGGGGCCGATCGCCCGCACCAGCGCGTCGCCCCGGTCGATGTCGACCCCGGAATCGGCATAGGTGAACGTCTTCTTGGGCGCGCCTTCCGGCGCCCCGCCATCCGCCTGCGACTGGCTCATTGTCGACCGATCCGTTCCGTGCCGCGCGGGCCCGCGCGTTGTCAGTTTCGTCAGGGGTGTATGGAGCGGTGTCGGCGCGAAGGCAAGTCCCGGCCACAGCGGCGGGCGGTCTGGCGATTGCCGCCCTGTCTCCGGCAACGGGGGCTTGACGGAACGGGCCGGGGAAACCGACCGTCGGGCGGAACGCTTGCGGATGGCCGGCGTTGCGAACATCTACCGGGAGTCCTGCCCGCGCCCATCCGCGTGCCGGAGCGGCATAGACAACGAAAAAAGACAACGACAAGAGACGGGCGTGTTCCTGATACCGAACCTCATCACTATCGCGCGGCTGATCGCCGTGCCGGTCGTCATCTGGGCGATCACGACGCACGCATGGGACATCGCGTTCTGGGTGTTCATCGCCGCGGGTCTCTCCGATGCGGTCGACGGCTACATCGCCAAGCGGTTCGGGCTGGAGAGCGATCTCGGCGCCCATCTCGATCCGCTCGCGGACAAGGCGCTGCTGGTCTCGGTCTATGTCGCGTGCGGCATCATTTCCGAGATGCCGGTGTGGCTCGTCGCGCTTGTCGTCTCCCGCGACATCCTGATCGTCGGCGCCGTGGTGCTCGCGCTGGTGATGGCGCATCCGGTGCCGATGCGTCCTCTCGCCGTCAGCAAGACCAATACCTTCGCGCAGATCCTGCTTGTGGGCGTGGTGCTCGCCGATCTCGCCTTCGACCTCGGCGTCGGCGGCACGCGAGAGGTGCTGTCGTTCGTCGTTGCCGGGTTGACGGGCGCTTCGGCTGCTGCCTATGTCGTCGAGTGGCTCGGCCACATGATCAGCGCCGAGAAGGCGGCTGAGACGGCGGGCGAACTCGGCCCGGAGCGGACGCGGCCGGCGCCGCATCCGGCGCGGAAATCGGAAAAGGATCGTACCACGTGAGCCTAGGACGCCAGGTTTTCTTCTGGATCTCGGCACTCGTCGTTTTCATCCTGTTTCTGTTCGTGTTCCGCACGATCCTGCTGCCGTTCGTGGCCGGCACCATTCTGGCCTACCTGTTCAATCCCGTGGCGGGCCGTATCGAGCGCCTCGGCTTCAACAGGCTGGTGGCGACGCTGATCCTGCTCGGCGGCTTTCTCCTGATCGTCGTCGTCGGCATGATTCTGCTGATGCCGGTGCTGAGCCATCAGGTCGGCGGTTTCGTCTCCAACCTGCCGGGCTACGTGACGCAGCTGCAGCGCTGGGTGGTGACGACCTTCCAGGGAAGCCGGCTCGGCTCCGTCTTCGGCACCTCGCTGCAGGATCTGCAGACGAGCCTCGGCTCAGTCACGTCCGATGCGGCGTCGTGGCTCGCGGGCATCGTCGGCTCGGTGTGGAGCGGCAGCCAGACGATCATTTCCTCCGCGGCGCTGGTGGTGCTGACGCCGGTGATCGCGTTCTACCTGCTGCTCGACTGGGACCGGATGACCGCCCAGGTCGACGGCTGGCTGCCGCGCGACCATGCGCCGACGATCCGCCGGCTTCTCGCCGAGATCAATGCCGGCGTTTCCGGCTATATCCGCGGCCAGGTGTCGGTCTGCCTCATTCTCGGCGTCTATTACGCCGTCGGCCTGACGCTGGTCGGGCTGAATTTCGGCATCCTCATCGGCATCATGATCGGCGTGATCAGCTTCATCCCCTATGTCGGCGCGACGGTGGGGCTGGTGACGGCGGTCGGGGTCGCGGTGGCGCAGTTCTGGCCCGAATATGCCAGCATCGGCTATGTCATCGTGGTGTTCGTCATCGGGCAGTTCCTCGAGGGCAACATTCTCCAGCCGAAGCTCGTCGGCGAGCATGTCGGGCTGCATCCGGTGTGGCTGATCTTCGCGCTGTTCGCGTTCGGCACGCTGTTCGGCTTCGTCGGCATGCTTGTGGCGGTGCCGGCCTCGGCGGCCGTGGGCGTGCTCGCCCGGTTCGCGCTGCAGCGCTATCTCGAAAGCCCGCTTTATCGCGGCACCCGCAACGGCAACGGCAGCGGCGCGTCCTGATGACCGGCGGAGAAGACGGCCGGCCTCCGCGCCAGCTGCCGCTGGCGCTGCCGGCCGAGGCGGCTTTCGGCCGGGAGGATTTCCTGGTCGGCCCCTCCAATGCGGCGGCAGCCGCGCTGTTCGACGGCTGGCCTCGCTGGCCGGCGCCCGTCGTCGTGCTGATCGGCCCGGCGGGCTCCGGCAAGAGCCATCTCATCGCCGCCTGGGCCGGCCCGGCCGGCGCGCGCCTCATTCCGGCCGCCGGTCTCTCCGCCATCGACCCGGTGGAGGCCATCGCCGCCGGCCCCGTCGCGGTGGAGGATCTCGACCGCGACCGCGCCGCCGGGGCTGACGACGTCGCGCTGTTTCACCTCGTCAATGCCGCACTTGGCGGCGGCAACCTCGTGCTGTCCGCCCGCACGCCGCCGGAAGCCTGGGGTATCGGCCTGCCCGATCTCGCCTCGCGCCTGCGGGCGGCCGCGCGGGTCTCGCTCGGCGAGCCCGACGACGAACTTCTGCGCCGCGTCCTCGTCAAGCTGTTCGCGGATCGGCAGCTCGCTGTCGATCCTGCCGTGATCGCCTATGCGCTGCCGCGCATGGAGCGCTCGTTCTCCTGGGCCAACGCGCTCGTGGACCGCCTCGACCGCGAGGGCCTCGCGCGCCATCGGCCGATCACCCGCGCGATCGTCTCGGACGTCATCGCCGAACTCGCCGGCGAGGCGGGCGGCGACACGGGCCGGTGATGGCGCGGGGCAGGCCCTGGAGTCGGCGGTCCCTCCGGATGCCTGCACCGGGGCCTTTGGCGGGTGCGAAAAAACCGTCATACTGACGGGATAAGGATTTCGCCGATTTGCCTTTTTCCGTCAGGACGGAACGCCCCATGGAACTCGACAGCCCGAATGCCTCCGAGATCGTGTCTCCGATCGAGCCCGCGGCCACCGCGGTCGATCTGCGCCACGATCCGTCGCGGTTCGTCAACCGCGAGCTGTCGTGGCTGCAGTTCAACCTGCGCGTTCTGGAGGAGGCGGCCAATCCGAATCATCCGATCCTCGAGCGGCTTCGCTTCCTGTCGATCTCGGCCAACAACCTCGACGAGTTCTTCATGGTGCGCGTGGCCGGCCTGCGCGGCCAGTTCCGGGCGCGCATCACCGAGCGCAGCGACGACGGCATGACCCCGCGCGAGCAGCTTGCGCGCATCGGCGAGGCCGTCGGGCGGCTGCAGACCGCGCAGCAGGAACAATGGCGCGGGCTGCGCGTGGAACTCGCGGCCGCCGGCATCGTGCTGGTGGAGACCAATGAAGTCACGGAAAGCGAGCGGGTCTGGCTGGAGGATTATTTCCTCGCCCACGTGTTCCCGGTGCTCACGCCGCTGGCCATCGATCCGGCGCATCCGTTCCCCTTCATTCCCAATCTCGGCTTCTCGCTGGTGCTGGAACTCGCCGCGCCGGGCGGCGAGAAGATGATCGCCCTCATCCGCGTGCCCGCGCAGGTCGACCGCTACATCCGCCTGCCGGTCAACGATGCCGAACCCGGAAGCGCACGGTTCATCGCGCTGGAGAATGCCATCGGCCTGTTCATCGGCCGCCTGTTCCCGGGTTATCGGGTCAACGGCGAGGGCGCCTTCCGGGTGATCCGCGATTCCGACCTCGAAATCGAGGAGGAGGCGGAAGACCTCGTGCGCCTGTTCGAAACCGCGCTGAAGCGTCGCCGGCGCGGTTCCGTTATTCGACTGGAGATCGAGCATTCCACGCCCGAGCCGCTGCAGCGCTTCGTCGCCGGCGTGCTCGACGTCACTGACGACGAGATCTTCCTCGTCCACGGCGCGCTCGCGCTGAAGGATCTCGCCAACCTCGTCGCGCTCGACCGACCGGACCTGAAGTTCACGCCCTACACCCCCCGTTTCCCGGAGCGCGTGCGCGAGCACGGCGGCGATTGCTTCGCCGCCATCGGCCAGAAGGACATCGTGGTCCACCACCCCTACGAATCCTTCGACGTGGTGGTGCAGTTCCTGGCCCAGGCGGCGCGCGATCCCGACGTGGTGGCGATCAAGCAGACGCTCTATCGCACGTCCAAGGATTCGCCGATCGTGCGGGCGCTGGTGGAGGCGGCGGAAGCCGGCAAGTCCGTCACCGCGCTTGTCGAGCTGAAGGCCCGCTTCGACGAGGAGGCCAACATCCGCTGGGCTCGCGACCTGGAGCGCGCGGGCGCCCAGGTGGTGTTCGGCTTCTTGGAGCTGAAGACCCATTCCAAGCTGTCGATGGTGGTGCGCCGCGAAGGCGGCCAGCTCGTCACCTACTGCCATATCGGCACCGGCAACTACCATCCGATCACGGCGCGCATCTATACCGACCTGTCGTTCTTCACGGCGAACCCGGAGATCGGCACCGACGTCGCGCGCATCTTCAACTTCATCACCGGTTATGCCCGCCCGGCCGAGCTGACCCACATGGCGATCTCGCCGCTGACGCTGCGCCAGCGCATCCTCGATCACATCGAGGCGGAAAAGTCCCATGCCGCCAACGGCCGGCCGGCACAGATCTGGATGAAGATGAACTCGCTCGTCGATGCGCAGATCATCGACGCGCTCTACGATGCGAGCGGGGCCGGCGTCGAGATCGATATCGTCGTTCGCGGCATCTGCTGCCTGCGTCCGGGTGTTCCGGGTCTTTCGGACAACATTCGTGTGAAGTCGATCGTCGGCCGCTTCCTGGAGCACAGCCGGATCTTCTGCTTCGGCAACGGTCATGGCTTGCCGTCACCGGAGGCTATTGTCTATATCGGGTCCGCGGATATGATGCCTCGCAACCTCGACCGCCGGGTCGAGGCGCTGGTGCCGATCCTGAACCCCACGGTGCACGCCCAGATTCTCGACCAGATCATGGTTGCGAACATGGCGGACAACGAGCAGAGCTGGCGGCTGCTTCCCGACGGGGGACATGAGCGGATTCATCCTGCCCAGGGGGAAGAGCCATTCAACGCCCATCAGTATTTCATGACGAACCCGTCGCTCTCGGGGCGCGGAAAGTCGCTGCAATCGGACTCGCCGAAGCCGGTGTCCCGCCATCGCGGGCACTGAAGCAGGCGGGGCGCGGCCCGGGGGGGCCGCTTTCGCCGAAGCGGCGTGGTCCCCTTGAGTGCATGCGATGGAATTGCGCCAGATGGTAGAACTCGCCCCAGGCCGACTTCCCGGCTTCGGGCCGGTTGCCGTCATCGATATCGGGTCGAACTCGGTCCGCCTCGTCATCTACGAACGGCTGTCGCGCTCGCCGACGGTGCTGTTCAACGAAAAGGTGCTCGCCGGTCTCGGCCGGGGCATCGCCAAGACCGGCCGCCTGCAGGATGACGCCGTCGAGCTGGCGCTGTCGGCGGTCGGCAGGTTCCGCGCGCTGTGCGACATGATGGAGGTTCGCACCCTCGACGTCATCGCCACCGCTGCCTCTCGCGACGCGTCCAACGGGCCGGAATTCATCGCCGAAGTCGAGCGGCTGACCGGCGTGACGGTCGAGATCCTGTCCGGCGCCGAAGAGGCGCGGCGCTCGGCGCTCGGCATCATTTCCGGCATCTGGAAGCCGAACGGCATCGTCGGCGATCTCGGCGGCGGCAGCCTCGAACTCGTCGAGGTGCGGGGCCACGAGATCGGGGTGGGGCGCACCTTTCCGCTCGGCGGCCTGCGCCTGCAGGAAGCCTCCGACGGATCCGTCCGCAAGGCCGAGAAGATCGCCAACGAGGTGCTGACGGCCAACGAGATCCTGTCGAAGAAGCAGGGCCGGGATTTCTACGCGGTCGGCGGCACGTGGCGCTCGCTCGCGCGCCTGCACATGTTCCAGACGGGCTATCCGCTGCATGTGATGCACCAGTACTCGATCCCCGCCGGGGAGGCACTGGAGTTCTGCCGGGCCGTCGCGCGCGGCACCATCGAGACCATAGACTCGGTCGAGGTCGTCTCGCGTCAGCGCCGCTCGCTGCTGCCGTTCGGCGCCGTGGTGCTGTCGCAGATCATTCTGGCGGCGCGGCCGAAATCGGTGATCATCTCCGCCCTCGGCATTCGCGAAGGCCTGCTCTACGAGCGGCTCGACGACCGTGAGCGCAAGCGGGATCCGCTTCTGGCCGCGTGCGAGGAGCTGTCGCTGCTGCGGTCGCGCTCGCCGCGTCTTGCCATGGAACTCGGCGAATGGACCGGCCACGTGTTCGAGGCGATGGGTCTCGCCGAGACGGCGGAGGAGAAGCGCCTGCGGATCGCGGCGTGCCTTCTGTCCGATATCGGCTGGCGCGCGCATCCGGACTATCGCGGTGAACAGAGCCTGGCGCTGATTTCCAATGCCTCGTTCACCGGCGTCGACCATCACGGCCGCGCCTATCTCGCCATGGCGGTCTATTTCCGCCACTTCGGCCTCGTCGACGATGCCCTCAGCCCGCGGTTGCGGGAGCTGGTCTCGACGCGGCTGAAGGAGCGCGCCCGTAGTCTCGGCGCCGCGCTGCGTCTGGCGTCGGTGCTCACCGCCACCGCGCCCGGTGTGATCAACCGCATCCGCGTCGATGCCAGCTCGGAGCGGATGCTGCTGCGCATCCCAGCCGACTTCGCGGCTCTCGACGGAGAGATCGTCCGCAAGCGGCTCGACCAGCTCGCGCGCCTTGCCGGCATGAGCTCGATGGTGGTGATCGACCCCTGAGCGGCCGAGGCCAGCGATCGGGTCGGCGCCGGGGCTTGAACGATCAAGCCCTGGCGGCCACGCCTCGCAGGCTTAGCCCAGGTGACCGAGCGCGGATGATCAAGCCCGGGTGATCAGCCGCGGATGTCCGGGCTTCGGCGACCATGCCCTTGAGCGAACGGGGCCCTTGAGCGAACGGGGCTTCCTGGCGTCCGAACGACACCCGGAGCGATCCGCCACGGGTGTCGGCCCGCCGGTCATTCGCCGGTCCGATGTCGTTCAGCCTTCCGAAGCCGCAGCTTCTTCCGTGACGGAGACGTCGTCGGGCGAGGACTGCGCGTCGCCGCCGCGTCCACGGCGGCGACGGCGCGGCTTGCGTGCGCCGCCGGAGGACGGCACGGCGATCGCCTCTTCGAGCGGCAGGATCGTGATGCGGCGGCCGTCGAAGCCGAGCGCCAGCCGGCCCGCCTTGAGGTCGAGTGCGGCCTCGCCGAACATCTCCCGGCGCCAGCCCTTCAGGGCCTCGACATCGGCGTCCTCGCCCTCGGCCGAGATAGCCTCCAGATCGTCGACGGTCGCGATCACCTTGGCCGCGACGCCGTTCTGCTCGGCGATCAGCCGCAGCAGCACCTTCAGGAGTTCCGTGGCCGCGGACGATCCCTCCGGCGTCGGCTTGCCGGACGGGATCCGCGGCATCTCCTCGGCCGGCAGCGACAGCGCCCGGTTCACGGCGGCGAGGATGTCGGCGCCGGTGCGCGAGCGCTCGAAGCCCCGCGGCATCGCCCTCAGCGAGCCGAGCGCGGCGACGTCGCGCGGCTGGCGGGCCGCGATCTCGTAGATCGCATCGTCCTTGAGGATGCGGCCGCGCGGTACGTCCCGGCTCTGCGCCTCGCGCTCACGCCAGGCGGCAAGCTCTTTCAGAATAGCCAGTTCCGACGATTTCTTCACGCGCATTTTGAGGCGCGTCCATGCCCGCTCCGGCTCGACCTGATAGGTCTCCGGCGACGTGAGCACGGCCATCTCTTCCGCGACCCAGGCGGCGCGCCCCTTCTTCTCCAGGATCTGGACGAGATGGCGATAGACGTCGCGCAGGTGGGTGACGTCGGCGAGCGCATAGGCAAGCTGCACGTCCGAAAGCGGCCGCTGCGCCCAGTCGGTGAAGCGCATCGACTTGTCGATCGGAACGCCGGTGATCTTGCCAACGAGCTGGTCGTAGGAAATCGAATCGCCGAAGCCGCACACCATCGCCGCGACCTGGGTGTCGAACAGCGGCTCGGGAATGGCGCCGGAGAGGTGGTAGAAGATTTCGACGTCCTGCCGGGCGGCGTGGAACACCTTGAGCACGTCGCGGTTCGCCATCAGCTCGAACAGCGGCGTGAGGTCGAGGTCGGGCGCCAGCGTGTCGATCAGCACGGCCTCGTCCGGGCTCGCCACCTGCACCAGGCAGAGCTTCGGCCAGAACGTCGTTTCCCGCAGGAACTCGGTATCGACGGTGATGAAGGGGTGGGTTGCCAGCCTTTTGCAGGCGTCGGAAAGATCCGCGGTGGTGGTGATCGTCGAAACCATATCGTCGCGCGCCGGTCCGGTGTTGTCGCCGGCGGGCCGCCTCGGGACGAAGGCGACAGGGAGTGCGGCGATTCGCTTGGCTAATCCTAGAACATATTCCATTCAGGTCGAATTGATCTGTATGGCTTAGAATATGCCCAAGAGTTCGAAATCGAAAAAATTAAAGGGGCCAATGCCGTTTCCACCGGTGACGTGATTCGAGCCGGCCGGCGGAGCCTTCAGTCAAGCGCCTGCGAGCCTGTCGAGCAAGCGCAGCGCGTCCCGCACGGTGGCGAGCCGCACCTCCGCCCGGCCGCGGTCGCCGTAGCGGGCTTCCTCGTGCAGGCCGGCTCCGTCACGCCGCGCGGCCGCGAGATGCACGAGGCCGACCGGCTTGGCGGGCGTGCCGCCGCCCGGCCCGGCGATGCCGGTCACCGCAACGGCGAGGTCCGCGCGGGAATGGGCGAGCGCCCCGGCGGCCATTGCAACCGCCACCTCGCGGCTCACCGCGCCATGGTCCTCGATCAGCTTGGCGGGCACGCCGATCAGTTCCGTCTTGGCGGCGTTCGAATAGGTAACGAAGCCGCGCTCCACCACGTCCGACGATCCGGCGATCTCCGTCAGCACGGCCGCGATCAGGCCGCCGGTGCACGATTCGGCGGTGGCGATCATCAGGCCTTGCGCGCGGCAACGGTCCAGCAGCGTGCGTGCCGGCGCGGCGAGGGGGGCAAGATCGGTCATCGCAGGCGGCCTCTCCGTTGCGGAAAGCCGGCGAAGCTGTGCGCCCCGCCACGTCCCGCGTGCCCCGCGATAATCGGCACGAAATCCCCGCAGATCAAGGACTTCAATCCGAACGTTAAAGATCTGCGGAATTCGGGAGGCGTCGTCAGCGCCCGAGCGGCAGCCGCACGGTCGCCGTCGCCATGGCGACGATGCCTTCGCGCCGCCCGGTGAAGCCGAGCCCTTCGCTGGTCGTCGCCTTGATGCCCACGCGGTCGAGGGCGATGCCGGCAACCTTGGCGATGCGGGCGCGCATGGCGTCGCGATGCGGGCCGATGCGCGGCGCCTCGCAGACCACGGTCGCATCGAGCTGGGCGATCTCGCCGCCGCGCTCGCGGATGCGCCGCACCGCGTCCTCAAGGAACAGGCTGGAAGCCGCCCCGCGCCATTTCGGGTCGGAGGGCGGGAAATGCTGGCCGATGTCGCCATCGCCGATGGTGCCGAGCAGCGCGTCGGTGAGCGCGTGGAGCACCACGTCGGCATCGGAATGGCCCACCAGCCCGTGGGTGTGGGGTATCTCGATGCCGCCGAGGGTGACGAAGCTGCCCGGCCCGAACACGTGCACGTCGAAGCCGGTGCCGACACGCACGTCGGCGAGCGCGAGCCAGCGCTCCAGCGTCAGCTTGGCGTCGGCCTTCGAAAGATCGTCCGCGGTGGTGATCTTCACGTTCGCGGAATCGCCGTTGACCACCACGACCTCCAGCCCTGCCCATTCCGCCACGGCGGCGTCGTCCGTCAGCTCGGTCTTGCCCGCCGCCGCGGCGCGCCGGTGGGCCTCCAGGATCGCCGGGAAGCGGAAGCCCTGGGGGGTCTGCGCGGCCCAGAGCGCCGTTCGCGGAACCGTGTCGACGATGCGGCCGCGATCGTCCACCCGCTTCATCGTATCGGCAACCGGCAGCGCGGCAAGGGCGCCGTCGGCGGAGCCGAGCGCATCGATGACGCGGTCGACGACAGCGGCGCTGCAGAACGGCCGCACGCCGTCGTGGATCAGCACCAGGTCGGGCGGGTTGTCGCGCGCCAGCCGCTCCAGACCCGCCAGCACCGAAAGCTGCCGGGTGGCACCGCCGGGCTCCGGCGTGTCGAGCCCTTCGATACCGGCGACGGCATCGGCGAACACGCCGCCGTCGTCGCGGTGGATGACGGCCAGCGTGCGGGCCACGCGGGGATGGGCGCTGAAGCCGGCCAGCGTCTCGGCGATCACGGCGCGGCCGGCGATCGGCACGAACTGCTTCGGCGTGGTGTCGTCCGGGCGCATGGCGCGCGTGCCGCGGCCGGCGGCCACCACCACGACGGCGACCGTGGGCATGCCCGGTTTGCCGGGAGCGGCCCCCGCGGATCGGTCGTCCCGACCGCTCATGCCGTTCCGTTCGTTCAGCGCCATTGCATCTTCGTCCGTGCTTCGTCCGGGGCCGGTTTACGATTGCAACTCTCCGGTCACAAGGGGGGATCGCTGCGCGCAGGCCCGCGCGGGACGCCGATCTGCCGGCTCTTACTGCGCTGCGGAGGCGCCGCGGTGTCCGTCCGTCATCCCCATGTGTGGCTCCTCGTGTTCAAAGTTGCGCGGGATGACGGCACATTCGGCACCCATGTCGCCAAATGTCTTGCAAAGACCCTTGCCGGGGCCTACGGAGTGTCTAGAATATGGGCAGCAAGCCGCAATGCTTAGCACTTAGGCATCGGCTTGGCGCTCGCCCGGGACGCTGCACTGCAAGAACGCCATCCGATTTTTTCGGCTCCGGAGGGTGTCGCCGTGTATATCCCGGGCGCGGACGAAACGGACAGCCGGCGATGCCGGGGCAGGGGTTGAAGGCGGGTGCTCGGGCCCGTCTTCCGGGCCTCTCGCCGGCGGTGGACAAGGCGGCGGTGGACAAGGCAACGATGGAGATCGGTTTGCGGCACGGGAGCGACGGCGCTCTGAAGATCGGCTCGGTGGACGTGCGCGCGCGCGCCTTCCTGGCGCCGATGGCCGGGATCACCGATCTGCCGATGCGGCGGATCGCGGCGCGGTATGGCGCCGGCCTCGTCGTGTCGGAGATGGTGGCCGGCGATTCTCTCGCCACCGGCAACCGCGAAATGCTGGTCCGCGCCATGGCGGGCGACGTCGAGCCGCATGTGGTGCAGCTCGCAGGCTGCGAGGCCGGCGTGATGGCCGAGGGCGCGCGCATCGCGGAGGCGGGCGGTGCGAAGATCATCGACATCAACATGGGATGCCCGGCGAAGCGCGTCGTCAACGGCTGGTCGGGTTCCGCGCTGATGCGCGAGCCGGACCATGCCCTTTCGCTGATCGAGGCCGTGGTCGGCGCCGTGTCCGTGCCCGTCACGGTCAAGATGCGTCTCGGCTGGGATTTCGACAGTCTGAACGCCCCGGCCATCGCCCGCCGCGCCGAGAACGCCGGCGTCGCCATGGTCACCGTTCACGGCCGCACCCGCAGCCAGTTCTACAAGGGCACGGCCGACTGGGCGGCGATCCGCGCGGTGAAGGAAGCCGTGTCCATTCCGGTCGTCGCCAACGGCGATCTCGTCCGGGTCGAGGACGTCGACGCCATGCTGGAAGCCTCGGGCGCCGACGCGGTGATGATCGGCCGCGGCGCCTGCGGGCGGCCATGGTTTCCGGGCGCCGTCGCCCGCTATCTCGCGACCGGCGAGGTCTGGGCCGGGCCGGACAGCGCCGAGAAGCACGACCTTCTGACCGAGCAATACGACGCGATGCTCGCCCTTCACGGCCTGGACATCGGCCTCAGGATGGCGCGCAAGCACGTGTCGTGGACGCTGGAGCATGTTCCTTCCGAAGCACCGGCCGCGGCCTCGCTCCGCCGGCGCATCATGACGAGCGAGAATCCGGGAGAGGTGATGGCCCTGGTTGCCGAGTGGTTCGAGGCCGCGCCCCAGACGAGGATGGCGGCGTGATGAAGTCGAAGCCGGCAGGCGGCCAGGAAGTGGGCGGCACCCAGAAGGTCGGCGGCAAGTCGCTCGCCGACGATCTCGGCAGCGCGCTGCTCGACGCGCTTCCCCATCCGATGGTGCTGGTCGACCACGACGGCATCATCCGCGTCGCCAACGATGCGGCGGAGGAATTCTTCCAGGCGAGCGAGCTCGTGCTGTCGCGGCACACCATCGCCGATGTCATTCCGTTCGGCAGCCCGCTCGTCGCTCTCATCGAGCAGGTCCGGGATCGCGGCGCGCCCGTCACCGAGTACAAGGTCGATATCGGCACGCCGCGGATCGGCGTCGACCGCGTGGTGGACATCTACGCCTCGCCCCTGCCCGAACGGCCGGGTGCTGTGGTGGTGATGCTCCAGGAACGCTCGATGGCCGACAAGATCGACCGTCAGCTCACCTCGCGCGGCGCGGCGCGGACGGTGACGGGGCTGGCGGCGATGCTCGCCCACGAGATCCGCAATCCGCTGTCCGGTATCCGCGGCGCCGCGCAGCTTCTGGAGCCGACGGTCAGCGAGGAAGACCGGGCGCTGACCCAGCTCATCACCGACGAGGCCGACCGCATCAAAAAGCTGGTCGACCGCATGGAGGTCTTCTCCGACGAGCGGCCCATCGAGCGCGAGCCGGTCAACATCCACGTCGTGCTGGACCACGTGAAGCGCATCGCGCTGTCCGGGTTCGCCCGCAACATCCGCATCGTGGCGGAGTTCGACCCCTCGCTGCCGCCAGTCCATGCCAACCGCGACCAGCTCATCCAGGTGTTCCTCAATCTCCTGAAGAACGCCGCGGAAGCGATCGGGCCCGACCCGGATGGCGAGATCGTGCTGTCGACGGCGTTCCGCCCCGGCGTGCGGCTTTCGGTTCCCGGCAGCCGCCAGAAGGTCAGCCTGCCGCTCGAATTCTGCGTCCGCGACAACGGCCCCGGCGTGCCCCCGGATCAGCTGCCGCA
>JAEZMP010000483.1 GCA_023442215.1 Pseudomonadota bacterium | reverse complement strand
GAGCGCCTCGGCGAGACCGACCGCGAGGCGGCCGATGCCGACGTGCTGGCGCTCGCGCTCGAGGCGACGCGGCTGCTCGGCATCGCCGAGCCGGAGGTGCGGATCGGTGACGAGGCCCTGTTCGCTGCGGTGGTGGAAGCCCTGCCGCTGCCGGTGGCGTGGCGGCGCCGGCTGACGGCCGCGTTCGGCGACACGCCGCGCGTGCTCGCCGCGCTCGACCGTCTCGATGGCGGCGGCAGCGACGAGGCGCCGGTCGCCGGCGCGCTCGCCGAGGCGGACCCGGATACCGCGCGCGCGCTCGTCGAGAACATGCTGTCGGTCGCCGGCCTCACGCCCGTCGGCGGGCGCTCCCCGGCGGAGATCGCAGACCGCCTGATCGAACAGGCGACACTCGCCGCCGGTGCCCGGCTCGCGCCGGAAGCCGCAGCGGTGCTGCGGCGCTATCTCGCCATCACCGCGACCGCCGATGCGGTGCCGGAGCGCCTCGGCGCCTTCGCGGCCGAGGTCGGCATCAATCTCACCCCCGCCATCGAGGCGTTCGCGCGCCGCACGGCGCTTGCCGCCGAGCGGGGCGTCGATCCCGGCCGGCTGGTGTTCGCCGCCGAGTTCGGCCGCCGGCTCGACTACTACACCGGCTTCATGTTCGAGATTCACGACGGCCATGCCGTGAACCGTCCGCGCCTCAACAGCCAGGCGGTCGGCGGCGGGCGCTACGACCGGCTGCTGCGCCTGATGGGCGCGCCGGAACCGGTGCCGGCGGTCGGCTTCTCCATCTGGCTCGACCGTATCGCCGCGCCGTCCGCGGCAGAGGGAACCGTCCGATGAACGCGCTCGAGGCCGATGCGCCGCTGATCATCGCCATCCCCTCGAAGGGACGGCTGCAGGAAAATACCCAGGCGTTCTTCGCCCGGGCCGGCCTGCCGTTCGTGCAGGCCGGCGGCGCGCGCGGCTATCGCGCCCGCATCGCCGGCATCGCGGATGCCGAGATCGCCTTCCTCTCCGCTTCCGAAATCGCGAGCGAGATCGCGGGCGGCACCGTCCACCTCGGCATCACCGGGCTCGATCTCGTTCACGAGACCATTCCCGATCCGGCCGCGCGCGAGCGGCTGGTTCACGCCGTTCTGCCGCTCGGCTTCGGCCATGCCGATGTTGTCGTCGCTGTGCCCAAGGCATGGATCGACGTGCGCTCCATGGCCGACCTCGCCGACGTCGCCACCGACTTCCGCGCCCGCCACGGCCGCTGGATGCGCGTCGCCACCAAGTATATCCATCTCGCGCGCAGCCACTTCGCCGCCCACGACATCGCCGATTATCGCATCGTCGAAAGCCTCGGCGCCACCGAGGGTGCGCCCGCTGCCGGCTCGGCCGAGCTCGTGATCGACATCACCACCACCGGCTCCACGCTGTCCGCGAACGCGCTGAAGGTGATCGAGGACGGCGTGATCCTGAAGTCGGAGGCGCACCTCATCGCGAGCCGCCGCGCGCTCTGGACCGCGCAGCAGCGCGCCGCCGCTGCCGCGATCCTCGATCGTATCGCCGCAGAAGCCCGCGCCCGCGCGGTGCGGGAGGTGCGCACCCGCATCGCCGACGCGCCGCGCGTCGCTGCCGAGGCCGCCCAGGCCTTCGGCTGCACCACGCCTCACGCTTCGGCCGAGGCCTCCGGCGACGAACTGGTGCTGCACTGCCCGTCCGGCCGCATCTACGATTGCGCCTCGTGGCTCAAGGCCCGCGGCGCCGCCACCGTCGCGGTGTTCGCGCCCGTCGGCGTGTTCGAGCCGGAAAACCCGCTCGTCGACAAACTGATGGCTGCTCTCGGCTGATAGGGCGACGGAGAGGATCGGCCCCGCGCGGGCCGCTTCTTCGGCCCACCTGCCTGCCGACAGTCGGCCGCCTGTCGCATTGCTCCCTTCCCGAGGGGTGCGCGAGCGTCCGAACCTCCGGGGTGTCGCTGGCGTCCCCGTTCGTCGCCGGACATCGCAACCTCTCTGACATCGCGATTTTGCGATCAATTTCTTTCGTTTTATTTCGTATACATTGGTGTTGTTTGGATCGATAGTCGTATTTCCGCAACCTTACTGCAGATTCAGGGTCTGTATCGAAGGCGGAATGGACTCATGATCGAAGAATTGAAGCCTTATTGTGTCGCGGAATACGAACAGGGGACGCAGTTGGCGCGTCTCGCGAACAACAGGCTCGTCCAATACTGGGCGCCAAAACTGCAGTCGGCGTCCCGGGTGTTAACGGGTCTCACGGCTCGCAAACGCGCTCTGCAAGTCGAGCGAGACGCCTTCGCGGGCATGAAGGCGAATCTGGACAATCGCGGCCAGCGGCCCGGACTGAACAAGGACGATATTCATAAAGATCTTTACGGCCACTTCATCGACAAGGCCAACCGCGAGATCGCTACACTGAATCCGCAAATAAAAGAAGCGGGCGAACATCAGGCAGATGCCTTGCAGGGCCGTCAGGAAAAGTACGATTTCGAACGCGGGATCTGCTTCGGCCTCTGCTGCAAGTGGATCGAGACCCACACCCACGATCCCAAATGGCAGAACGACGTTCGCAACGCGCGGGCGGAGCAACGAATACGAAATCTGCACGTCCATGGTCTGAAGGGCGAAGACGACGCCGTTGGCGCGGATCAGGTCTATTCAAGCGTCCTCGGCTTCTTCCAGGCTCTCAACACGCAACGGTCCTACTATATCGCCGAGGTCGAGGAGAGCCGCGACGCGACGGGTCTTTTCCATCAGAAGAGCCACCCGGAGATCTTCAATCTCGGCCTCAGGAAGCATGGCTTCGCGATCGGCGAGACGGAGATCGCGCAGAAGACCGATCCGAAGACACGGGATCTGCTCTTCACGACGAACGGCTCCTCCAAAACCCTCGTCGGCGAGCTGACGCAACGGCCGGGGTACCGGTTGATCATCTTGCGCTATCCCGATCCGCTGTCGTACTCGAAGCGGGACATGTTCCATGCCACCTGCTGCTATCACACCGACGGTTACATGTTCGGAATCGGATCGCACCACTGCTTCTTCGATCCCAATCTCGGCGAGTTCTGGATTCCGTGGGGCGACGTGTCGAAGTTCTATCGCCTCGTCTATGAGGACTATGCCAGCCGCTACCGCAACATCTCCGGCTACGTGACGTTTCCGGTGGCGCGGGTCTCCGCTCCGCAGTCCTGAAAGACGGCCTTAACCGGCCGCACGAACGCCCGCCGGGCGGCTTCCGCCTCGGCGCGGCACGAGCAGCCCTCGATGTGGTCGTTCACCATGCCAACCGCCTGCATGAAGGCGTGCATGGTGGTGGGGCCGACGAAGGTCCAGCCGCGGGCCTTCAGGGCCTTCGACAGTGCCTTCGACTGGGCGGTGAAGGTGATCGGCATCAGCGAGGCCTTGTCGAAGCGGGTGGGACGCTCCTCTGCCTGCGGCTCGAACTGCCACAGGAAGGCCGCGAGCGAACCCGCTTCCTCGATCAGTGCCAGCGCGCGCCGGGCGTTGTTGATGGTGGAGAGGATCTTGGCGCGATGGCGCACGATGCCGGCATCGGCCAGCAGGCGCTCGACGTCCGCCTCGCCGAAGGCCGCCACCGCCGCCGGCTCGAAATTGGCGAAGCCGGCGCGGAACGAGTCCC
This sequence comes from Pseudomonadota bacterium, assembly GCA_023442215.1. Taxonomy (GTDB): domain Bacteria; phylum Pseudomonadota; class Alphaproteobacteria; order Rhizobiales; family Segnochrobactraceae; genus Pseudoxanthobacter. The sequence continues at coordinate 4,043 of JAEZMP010000483.1, read as the reverse complement.
GCTTGCGCAGGATCGTCAGCCACGAAAGCCCGGCCTGGAAGCCCTCCAGGCACAGCTTCTCGAACAGATAGCGGTCATCCGCCGTCGGCCGGCCCCATTCCCGGTCGTGATAGGCTTCGTAAAGCGGGTCGCCCTCGCACCAGAAGCAGCGCACGGCGCCCGTTCTGTCCTGGAAGAGGCCGGGCGCGAGCGTCTGTGCCGCGGCTGCGGAAAGGGGCGCGTCGATCGTTGCCTCGGCCATCGGGTGTCCTCGTCTTCGGTCTGCCGCCGGTTCGCGGATGCGGCCGGCGCTGGAGCGCTTTCCGATCTGATGGAATCATCCGATCGACCAGAAATCGCTCCGGATTCAAAAGCTTGAGCATATCCTTGCCGTTCAGATCGGTTCGACCTGAACGGGTCACGCTCCAGGGTGGCATGATTCCGCGATGAGATCAAACCAAGAACATCGGCCGTGACGGATAAGACGAGAACCTGGCCCCGGCGACGGCTTCAGCCGTGCCCGCGCTTCAGCCGGCCATGCAGCATCAGCACCGCGATGCCGCCGGCCAGTCCCCAGAACGCCGGGCCGATGCCGGCGATGGAAAGGCCGGACGCCGTGAACAGGAAGGTGACGAGGGCCGCCGGCCGGTCGGCCTCGTCCTTGAGGCCGGCGAGCATCGCCGAGCCGAACGAGCCGATCAGCGCTAGTCCCGCCACGACCTGGATCAGCAGCGGCGGCGAGGCGCCGAACCCTGTCGCCGCCACGAAGGCGAGCAGGCCGAGGACGAAATAGCATGCGCCCGCGATCGCGGCGGCGATGTAGCGGCGCGCGGGGTCGGCGGCGGCGTCCGGCCCCGCGGCGATCGCGGCGGTGATGGCGGCGAGGTTGATCGTCATGCCGCCGAATGGCGCGATCAGGATGGAGATGAGCCCCGTGCCCCGGAACAGCGGACCGGCTTCCGGCCGGTAGCCGAAGGCGGACAGCACCGCGAGTCCGGGAATGTTCTGCGAGGCCATGGTGACGAGGAACAGCGGGATGGCGATGCCGATCAGGGCCTCTGGCGTGAACACCGGCATCACCAGTGCGGGGCGGGGCAGGGCGAGCGCCGCCGGGTCGAACGTGCCACCGCCATGGCCCATGAACGAGCCGGCGAACAGCAGCACGAGCGCCGCCACCAGCGCCGTCGGCACCGCGTAGAGCCGGGCGAACCGGCCGACCACGAGGAACACGCCGATCACGGCGAGCGCCAGGCCGGGTTCGATCGCGACGGCGGCGAACGGGGCGAGGCAGAGCTTCAGGAGCACGCCCGCGAGCATCGCGTTCGCGATCGAGGGCGGAATGGCGGCGGCGAGCCGGCCGAGCGGCTTCCACATCCCGGCGACCACGATGATGACGCCCGTGGCGATGAACGCGCCGACGGCGGCCGGAAACCCGCCCGCGACCATGCCCGTGCTCGCGAACAGCGCCGCCCCGGGCGTCGACCACGCCACGCTGACCGGCATCCTGAGCCGCAGCGAGAACAAGATGCTGAGCACCGCCATCGCGAAGCACATCATCATCAGCCCGGATGCCGCCTCGGCCGGCGTGGCGCCGACCGCGGCGAGGCCCTGGATCACCACCGCGAAGGTCGAGCCGAAGCCGACCAGCGCCGTCAGGATGCCTGCGGTCGCCGGCTGCAGCAGGCTGAACGATGCCTCCGGGTCCGGCCCGTCGGGGCTCGCGGGTTGTGCCTGCGGGGTCTGGGCCATCGGTGAGACCTTTGTCGGGCGAGAACGGCCGAATGGAAGCCGCGGCTATGCGGATGTCGGCCATCGAAAACCGGGCCGCGGAACGGATGCCGGCGCCGGATGAACGGGCAGCGGGATATCCGGGATGGATAGAATGGATTTTCTATCCAATCAACGATTTTTGGATATAACGATGATCCATCGCGGCGCGGAGACGGAAGGAACAGCGATGTCGAACGCACAGCGGCTTTCCGCCCTGATCGCCGAGGGCCGGCCGGAATTCCGCACCGCCACCGGTTTCGTGGAGGAGACGCTGCGCCGGGCGATCCTTTCCGGCGTGCTGGAAGGCGGCACGGCGCTTCGCCAGGATGAGCTTGCCGAGCGCTTCGGCGTCAGCCGGATGCCGGTGCGCGACGCGCTGAAGCACCTGGAGGCGCAGGCGCTCGTCACCTTCCTGCCGAACCGCGGTGCCGTGGTGACGGAGCTTTCCGCGGCGGACGCGGCCGACATCATGGGTCTGCGCCGCGTGCTGGAACCCGCCGCGCTGGCGCTCTCGATCCCGCATCTCACCGCCGCCGATCTCGCCCGCGCCGCCGAGGCGATCGCCGACATGGATGCCGAGACCGATCCCGGCCGCATGGGCGAACTCAACCGTCGCTTCCACATGAGCCTCTATGCCCGGGCGGGCCGCCCGCGGCTGCTCGGCCTCATCGAGGCGCACTTCGCCGAAAGCGATCCGGTGCTCAGGTTTCACCTCGCCGCGCTCGGCAGCGCGGAAATGGGGCAGGATGCCCATCGCGCCATCCTCGCCGCCGCCGCGCGCGGCGATGTCGAGGCCGCGTGCGCGCTGCTCTCCGCCCACATCGGCGATGCCGCCGTCAGGCTCGTGGCTTTCCTCGATGAGCGCGGTCCTCGGCCCGGGCGCGATGCCGGGCGCGCGGCCTGAGCGCGAACCGGGCCGGTTCAGGCGGAAATGGCGCGCGGTGAGGCGACGATGATCTTCTCGCCGCCGCCGCGCTTCGCCTCGTAGAGCGCAACGTCGGCCGCCGAAACCAGCGTCTCGAACGTATCGGTGTCGAGCGAAGAGGTGGCGATGCCGGCGGAGGCGGTGCAGCGCGTGCGGCAGCCTGGAACGTCGGCCGCAAGCCGCGTGAAATGCGTCACCAGCCGGTGCGCGGCGGCGAAGGCCTGGTCGGCGTCGGTGTCCGGCAGCACGCAGACGAATTCCTCGCCGCCGATGCGCCCGCTCTCGTCGCCGGCCCGCAGGGTCTGCCGGATCGCGTCGGCGAATGCGGCGAGCACCGCGTCTCCCGTCGGATGCCCGAACCGGTCGTTGATGGTCTTGAAATGATCGAGGTCGAGGGCGACCACCGAGACCGGCCGGCGGTGTCGCGAGCCGTGGCTGAGCAGGGCATGGCCGCGCTCGAAGATCGCCCGCCGGTTGTTGAGGCCGGTCAGCGGGTCCGTCAGCGCAATGGCGCGCAGTTGCACCTCGAGCCGCTCCCGCGTCAGCATCACCACCAGGAGGCCGATGATCTGCGAGAACACGATCCCCTCGATGGCGACGGGCGAGAACCAGTCGCTGAACAGCGGCACGCTTTCAGGGATCGGCATCGCGAACGCGAAGGGAATGCGCAGCATCACCGCGATGCCGTGCAGGCCGAGGATGATCGCCACCGGGTAGCGGCTGCTCAACCCGTCCGCGCGCGCGAATTCCCGAGCGGAGATCAGGGCATAGGCTGCGGTGATGACGGCCGCGAGCGACGCCCGCACCAGCACCGAGAGATAGACCTGGGGAAGCTCGGAGGCGATCAGCCACACTGCGGGGCCGATGAGGGCGAGCCATGGCTTCGCCGGCAGGCGATTGAACACGCGCCCGGCGATCCAGATCAGGCCCACGCTCCACATCGTCAAGGCGACGGCGAAGCTCGTGGTGATCCATTCCGGAAGCATGTCGCGCGCCGTCATCAGCAGGATCGCGACCGATCCGCTGAAATAGGCCAGGCACGACCAGATGAGCACGCGCTCGGCCCTGTTCTGCCACCAGCACCAAAGCAGCAGCAGGGTTCCGACCGTCGTGCTCGCGACCAGCACGGAAAACAGCGTTCGAGGATCGGTAGCCATCTCGCCTCGGGGGAAAAGCGACCGCCCGGATTCTAGAGCATCCGCTGCAGCGAAGCGACGTTGATTTTCGTGCAATTCACGACAACGGAGGTGTCGCTGGGGCGCACCGGGGTGCGGAAATAAAAACGGGCCGGCTCTAGGGCCGGCCCGAATGTCGCGCCAAAAGGTCCAGGGGGGGACCATGCATCCATCAGAGCCACGGCATCGGGGGG
>JAEZMP010000477.1 GCA_023442215.1 Pseudomonadota bacterium | reverse complement strand
CGTAGAGCGCGCGGGAAAGCGTCGACGCCTGCCTGTAGGACGCCGATGCAGTGGCGAGCTTGGCGCGGCGCGCCCGCTCCTGCGCCAATGCGACGAGGGCGTTCTCGACGTCCTCCAGCGCCGTCAGCACCGACGCGCGGTAGGCGACGAACGACTGATCACGTTGCGCCTGAGCGATCTCCACCGCCGCCTGCAGCTGCCCGCCCTGAAATACCGGCAGCGTTAGGGTTGGCCCGAAAGACCAGCTGATGGACGACTGCTTCGCGAGGTCGCCGATGTGCACGCCCGAGGTGGCGACGCTGCCGACGAGGCTGACGGCCGGATAGCGGTTGGCCTCCGCCTGGCCGATCAGCGCGGTGGATTGGGCAAGCTGGCGTTCGGCCATGCGCACGTCCGGCCGCGTGGCGAGGATGTCGGCCGGAATGCCGGCCGGGATGGGCAGCTTCGGCGTCGGTATCGGCTTCGCCTTCTTCATGCGGTCCGCAAGGGCGGTCGGCGGCTGGCCGGTGAGCACGCTGAGCCGGTGCACCGTCTGGGCGAGCTGGCTTTCGAGCGCCGGCACGTTCGCCTCGGTGCTGGCCGCCTGTCCGGTCGCGTTGGCGACATCGACGGCGGAGGCAGCACCGGCTTCGAGCTTGGTCCGGGTCAACCCCGCCGTCTCGCGTTGGGAGGCCGCCGTCCGCCGTGCAAGATCGAGCCGCGCCTGGAAGCCGCGGGCGGCGACATAGTTGGAGGTGACGTCGCCGATCAGCGTCACGAGGGTGTCGCGCAGTTCCTCGTCCGCAGCCTGTGCACCATAGCGGGCCGCCTCGATACCACGCCGGTTGGCACCGAACAGGTCGAGTTCCCAGCTGGCGTCGAAGCCGGCCTGGAAGGAATTGAAGGGGCCCTCTACCGTGATGTCACCCGAATCCGACACACGCCCGCCGTTCGCCGAGCGGGTGGCGGAGGCGTTGGCGTCGACGACCGGGAACAGCGTGCCGACCTGCTGGCGATAGGTCGCGCGCGCCTCGCGCACCCTCGCCTTTGCGCTCGCGACATCAAGGTTGCCGGCGACGGCCTCGTCGACCAACTCGTCCAGCATCGGGTCGCCGAGGCGGGTCCACCACTTCGAGAGTTGCGGCGCGCCGTCATTCTCCGCCGGCTTGGCGTTGCCCCACTTCGCGGGCATCGCAAGGTTCGGCCTGTGATAGTCGGGGCCCACCACGCAGCCGGCCAGCGTGACAGCCGCCATGGCGAGCGCGAACGCGCGGGCTGCAGCCACCGCCGTGCTACGCGAACGAAGATCGATTGCCGGCATCGTCGCAGTCACCGTCTGGGCAGGAGGAAGAACCATCGCATGGCTGCTGCCGGTATTTCCGGCCCGGCGCGCGCCGATCATGATGCCGGCTCCGCCGGGGCCTGACCATCGGTTCGCGGCCGCCCCTTGAAGACCCGCCGCACCGTGACGAAGAGCAGCGGCACGAAGAGAACGCCGAGTGCCGTCGCGGCGATCATGCCGCCCATCACGCCGATGCCGATGGCGTTCTGCGCACCGGAGCCCGCGCCGGTCGCGATTGCAAGCGGTGTCACGCCCAGGATGAAGGCGAATGATGTCATCAGGATCGGCCGGAGGCGCTGGCGCGACGCCTCGATGGTCGCCTTGATGAGGTCGTGGCCCGCTGCCTGCCGCTCGATGGCGAATTCCACGATCAGGATCGCGTTCTTGGCGGCGAGGCCGATGGTCGTCAGCAAGCCGACCTTGAAGTAGACGTCGTTGGCCTGCCCGAACCAGAGCGCCGCGGCGAGCGCGCCGAACACGCCGATCGGCACCGACAGCATGACGGCGAACGGAATCGACCAGCTCTCATAGAGAGCCGCGAGGCAGAGGAACACCACCAGGATCGAGATGGCGTAAAGCGCCGTCGCCTGGCTGCCGGACAGCCGCTCCTGATAGGAGAGGCCGGTCCACTCGTGGCCGTATCCGGCCGGCAGTTCTGCTGCCAGCCGGTCGATTTCGTCCATGGCGTCGCCGGAACTCACGCCCGGCGCCGGATCGCCCTGGATCTCGACGGCGGCCGAGCCGTTATAACGCTCCAGCCGCGGCGAACCGAAGGTCCACCGGCTTGAGGCGAATGCGGAGAACGGCACCATGTCGCCGCTGGCGTTGCGCACATACCATTTGCCGAGATCTTCCGGCTGCATGCGGAAATCGATCCCGCCCTGCAGGTAGACCGGCTTGACGCGGCCACGGTCGATGAAATCGTTGACGTAGTCGCTGCCCCAGGCGGTCGAGAGCGTGCGGTTGATGTCGTCCAGGCCGACACCGAGCGCGGATGCCTTCTCCTGATCGATATCGACCGAGAACTGCGGCGTGTCTTCCTGCCCGTTCGGGCGGGTGTTGGCGAGGAGAGGGCTTTTTGCGGCCCCCGCCAGAAGCTGGTTGCGCACCTGCATCAGGCGGTCGTGGCCGAAGCCGTTGATGTCCTGAAGATAGAAATCGAAGCCGCTCGTGTTGCCCATGCCCTGAATGGCGGGCGGCGCGAGCGCGAACACGCGGCCATCGCGGATCTTCGAAAATGCCATTGTGGCGCGACGAGCGACGGCCTGTGCCGACAACGACGGGTCCTTGCGTTCGTCGAACGGTTTCAGCCGCACGAACGCGAGCCCGACATTCTGGCCCTGGCCGCCGAAGCCGAACCCGGCGACGGTGAACACGCCTTCCACGGCGCCTTTCTCTTCCGTCAGATAGTGCTCGCGGACCTGATCGAGCACATGCTGGGTGCGGCCCTGCGTGGCTCCGACGGGAAGCTGCACGCTGGTGATCAGGATGCCGCGATCCTCTTCAGGAAGGAACGAGCTCGGCAGGTGGAGGAACATCCAGCCCATGGCCGCTGTGATGAGCACGAAGGCGAGCAGGAAGCGCTTCGGCCGGCGGATGATGCCGCCCGCTGCGCGCTCGTAGGAGCGCGTGCCGCGTTCCAGGCCTCGGTTGAACAGGCCGAACAGGCCACGTTTTTGGTCGTGTGGCTTTGGCGGCCGCAGGATGGTGGCGCACAGCGCCGGCGTGAGGATGAGCGCGACCACGACCGAGAGCACCATCGCCGAGACGATGGTGACGGAGAACTGCCGGTAGATCACCCCGACGGAACCGCCGAAGAACGCCATCGGCACGAACACGGCCGAGAGCACGATTGCGATGCCGATCAGCGCGCCGGTGATCTCCTTCATCGACTTGCGCGTGGCATCCCGGGGTGAAAGCCCCTCCTCGTGCATCACGCGCTCGACGTTCTCCACCACGACGATCGCGTCGTCCACCAGCAGGCCGATGGCGAGCACCATCGCGAACATCGTCAGCGTGTTGATGGAATAGCCGGCCACCGCCAGCACGCCGAATGTGCCGAGCAGCACGACCGGCACAGCGAGCGTCGGAATGAGCGTCGCCCGGATGTTCTGCAGGAACACTAGCATGACGACGAACACGAGCACGATCGCCTCTATCAGCGTGCGCACGACCTCCTCGATCGACAGCAGCACGAACGGCGTCGTGTCGTAGGGATAGACCACCTCGACGCCCTCGGGGAACGTGGAAGACAGCCGCTCGATGGTCGCCTTCACGCCCTCGGCGGTGCTGATGGCGTTGGCGCCGGTGGCCAGGCTGATGGCAAGGCCGGCGGAGGGCTTGCCGTTGTAGCGCGAGTCCGTGTTGTAGCTCTCAGCGCCGAGTTCGACCGTTGCAACATCGTTGAGCCGCACCAGCGATCCGTTGGTGGTGCTTTTCAGGATGATGTTGCGGAACTGCTCGGGCGTCTGCAGGCGGCTGCGCGCGGTGACGGTGGCGTTAAGCTGCTGGCCCTTGCGGGAGGGCAGTCCACCGAGCTGGCCGGCCGAAACCTGCGTATTCTGCGCCTCGATCGCCGCGGCGACGTCGCTCGGCATCAGCGCGTATTTCTGCAGCTTGTCGGGATCGAGCCAGATGCGCATGGCATAGCCCGAGCCGAACAGCTGGGTGTCGCCGACGCCCTCGACGCGCTTCAGCGTGTCGTTCAACGTGCTGTCGACATAGTCGGCAAGGTCGGTGTTGGTCATCTTGCCGTCGGTCGACACGAAGCCAACCACCATCAGGAAGCCCGACGACGACTTGGTGACCGTGATGCCGTTGCTCTGCACGATCTGCGGCAGCTGCGAGGTGACGAGCTGCAGCTTGTTCTGCACCTGCATCTGCGCCACGTCCGGGTCGGCCGCACTGGTGAAGGTCAGCGTGATCTGCGACTGGCCGGTCGAGGTGGACGTCGAGGTCATGTAGTCGAGATTGTCGATCCCGGTCATGCCCTGCTCGACGATCTTGGTCACCGAGTTCTCGACCGTCTGGGCGTCGGCGCCCGGATAGTTGCTGGTGATGCGCACCGTCGTCGGCGCGATCTGGGGATATTGCGAGATCGACAGCGATCTCAGCGCCAGCAGGCCGCCGAGCATGATCACGATCGCGATCACCCAGGCGAAGATCGGCCGGTTGATGAAGAAGCTCGACATGCTGCCGCCTCACCCGCGCCCGGCTTCGGCGGCGGGCTGTTCCCCGGAAATCGAGCCGGACTCGTTGCGGCTGCGAACCTCGCCGGTGGTCTCGTCGATGACCACTTCAACCGGCGTGACGGGCTGGCCGGCGCGCACCAGCTGCGTGCCGTCGACGATGACGCGATCGTTGTCGCCGACACCGGAATCGACCAGCCAGTTATTGCCGACGCTGCTCGTTACCGAAAGCACCCGTTGCTGGGCCTTGCCGTCGGCATCGACGAACCACGCCACCGCCTCGCCCTTGGTGTTGCGGCTGACGGCGCGCTGGGGAATGAGGAAGCTGTTCGGCGCCACACCCTCCTCCACGATCGCCCGCACATACATGCCGGGCAGCAGCAGCCTGTCGTGGTTCGGGAACTCCGCCCGCATCGCGTAGGTGCCGGTGGTCTGGCTCACGTAGGACTCGGAGAACTCGAGGTGGCCGGCGGAGGGATAGATCGTGCCGTTCTCGAGCATCAGCTTCACGCTGACATTGCTGCCGCTGAGCTTCACCTTGCCGGCCGCGATGGCCTGCCGGAGATTGAGAAGATTGGTGCTCGACTGGGTCACGTCGACATTGATCGGATCGAGCGTGCGGATGGTCGTGAGCAGCGTGTCCTGGTTTGCCGTGACCAGCGCGCCTTCGGTCAGCGAGGACTTGTCGATGCGGCCGCTGATCGGCGCCGTGATGGTGGTGTAGTCGAGATTGATCTTGGCGGTCTGGACGGCGGCCTTCGCCGCGGCGACGTCGGCCTTGGCCTGCGCGAAGGCGGCGACGGCGTCATCGAGATCCTGCTTGCTGACGGCATTCTGCTTGGCAAGGCCCTGATAGCGCTCGACCTTGGCCTGCGCGCTCGGAACCGCCGCCTCGGCACGCTGCTGGTCGGCAAGCGCGCTGTCATAGGCCGCCTGGTAGCTCGCCGGGTCGATCTTGTAGAGCGGATCGCCGGCCTTGACCTCGCCGCCCTCCTCGAACAGACGCTTCTGGATGATGCCGCTCACCTGCGGGCGGACTTCGGCGAGCAGCGAGGCGCTGGTGCGGCCCGGAAGCTCCGCCGTGATCGCGACCGACTGCGGATGAAGCGTCACGACGCCGACCTCGGGCCGGCCCGCCGCCGCATTGGGAGGATTGTTCGCCTTCCCCTCTTCCTTGTTGCAGGCGGCAAGGGCGAGGAGCACGGCAAAGCTGGCTGCAAGGCGCCGGGCAGTTGGCCTGCCGCGTTGCCCCTGCTGCGGATCGATAGTGCGGGAGCGGCTGGAGACGAGAGGGAAGAGCGCGGACAAACTGAGGCGACTCACCGACATGTCCATAGTGGGAAACCGAACCGTATCTTTGCTGGCGACGGAGAAGCGCCGCCGGTGGCGCCTCGGGAAGCAGGCTCGTCAGGAGACGGAGAGATCACAAGGGGGACGAGATCATGGAAGGCTTGCTCCCGCTCCCCAAGTGCAACACCCTTCTGGAACACCCGTCGACCGCCGTCGGCCTTGGAGTGCGCCGGGCAGCGTGTCCGTCCGACTGTCGCACCGGGGACGGAACGCACACGAAGCGCATCGCCTACGGCGCGCCGGGGCTGATTCTGAGGCGGGCTCGCCGCTGCCGGCGTCGATCGGATGCTTCCGGTGGAGGAGGCACGGGAAGCGGTCTCCGAAGCCGACGTCGTGCTGCGCCGAGACACAGATCATATGCTTCTCATACGACCGGTTCGCGTCGACGCCAATCACTTTCCGGAGATCGAGGTGTGTGCATCTGGCGGCACCGCCGCCCATGGCCAGCGCATTGCGGAACCCGCTGCAGCGCCGCGGTCGGGGTGCCGCAGGCCTCGCAACACGCACGACGGGGGATCTAAGCCGGCCACCATCGCGACCCGGTGGCCGATTGCGACTTCAAGGCGCATCAGTGTGGGCCTTGGCCCGGACATCGCGCCCGGTTCGCCGGGAATCGGCCCCGCCGATCTGTTAACCGGCGGCGGGGTGCCCGACACGGCGGCGCCCCACCCTCTCCTGATCAATCGAACGATCGTCGTGACGCCGCTTGAGCGTGTGGTCTTGCCGTCCGGCGGCTCAGGACCGGCTTACGGCTCGACGGCGAACCGGCGCGGCGGGACAATCCCCGCCGCGCCGCACGTCGCTTATGCCAGCAGGCCGCGCGCGGCGAGATTGCGCATCAGCTGACCGGCGCCGAAGCTCCAGGGCGCGATGGCGTCCGTCGGCTGCACGCGGTTGACGAGGCTCCCGAGCCGTGGCGTGGAGATGGTGACGATGTCGCCGGTCTTGTGGGTGAAGCCGCGGCCCGGCTCGTCGCGATCATCGACGGGTGCGAACATGGTGCCGAGATAGAGCACCAGACCGTCGGGGTAAGCATGGTGCGCGTTGACGGTCTGGGCGACGAGGTCGGCAGGGTCGCGGCTGATCTCGCCGAGCGACGAGCGGCCTTCGAGGCGATATCCCTCCGGTCCGTCGACGATGAGCGTCAGGTCGAGCTGGCGCACGTCGTCGAGGGTGAATCCGTCATCGAACAGGCGGACGAACGGGCCGATCGAGGCCGACGCATTGTTGTCCTTCGCCTTGCCGAGCAGCAGCGCCGAGCGGCCCTCGACGTCGCGCAGGTTGACGTCGTTGCCGAGCGTGGCCCCGACGATCCGGCCGGCCGAGGACACCGCGAGCACCACTTCCGGCTCGGGGTTGTTCCAGGTCGACTTCGGATGAACGCCGATATCGGAAAGCGCGCCGACGGCGGACATCGGCTGCGACTTCGTGAAGATCTCCGCGTCGGGACCGATGCCGACTTCGAGATACTGGCTCCATGCGCCGGCTTCGATCAGGGTCTGCTTCAGCGCCATCGCTTCCGGCGAGCCGGGCTTCAGGCGGCGCAGGTCGTCGCCGACGAGCGCGCGGATATGCCGGCGGATGCCTTCGGCCGCATCTGCGTCGCCCCGGGCGCGTTCCTCGATCACGCGCTCGATCATCGACACCACGAAGGTCACGCCCGAAGCCTTGATCGCCTGCAGGTCGACCGGCGCCAGCAGATAGGGTTTCGCCGGGTCGCGAACCGCAGCGGGCGTGTTGGCGGCGATTTCCGCCAGGGAGCCGATGGTTTCGCCGGCAGCCGCGCGAAGAGCCGCCGCCGGATCCCCGGCCTCGAACAGGTCGCGCACGGTGGCGAAGGCCGCGGTGATATCGACCAGCCTATCGCCGTCGACGCGCACGACCGCCGGGCCGTCGACATCCGGCCGGTGGACGCGGCCGACGAAAAGCGCCCCTTCGTCCTGGACGAGGCTGGTGATCTCTCGGCTGATGCGGGTGGTATCCATGGAACGTCCGGTTCTGTTCTGGTTGGCAGGCAGCGCAGCGGTCCGCCAGGGCGGCCACGGCAATGAAGCGGCGCGAGGATAGTATCTTGTCGGTTTCGAACAAGGGCGACGTCGCATCTCTCCGCGTCAAGGCTGCTTCGCCCAGCGGTCAAAGGTGCAATCGCCCCTGCGAAGCGGCACCCCCCTCATCATGAAGAAGCCCCCCGCGCCTGCGCACGGAGGGCTTTGACCCGTCAGGTGACGTTTCGACGTCCGGCGTCGCCCGTCAGCCGATGCTCTTGCCGTAGCGCTCCATGCTCGCAGGGAGCGGCGTGGTACCGGCGCCGGGCTGTTCCGGACGCTGATAGATGCCCGCTTCGACCCGTATGGGCTCGACGAAGTGGTCCTTGATCCAAGGAATATATTCCAGGATCGAGGAGGCCGGATGCCAGTGGGACAGGTGCACATGCACCTGGCTCATCTCGCCGGCGTGGGGCGCGACCGGCAGCCGGTAGGCCAGGGCCAGATCAGCGACCTGAATATATTCGGTGATGCCGCCGAGGCGCGTCACGTCTGGCTGCACGTAGGCGACCGCGCCGGCCTCGATGAAGCTGCGGAAGGCGTCGACGGTATAGAGCTGCTCGCCGAGCGCCACCGGAATCGCGCGGGGGCCCCCCCCCCCCGCCGG
>JAEZMP010000471.1 GCA_023442215.1 Pseudomonadota bacterium | reverse complement strand
GTGCCGCACAGCTTCCCGGCGAAGCTCGCGGTGCTCCTGTTCGCGCGCTGGCAGGCGCGCCCGGACGCGCCGATCTCGCTGTTCCCCTGCGAGCTCGTCTCCCGCAACGGCGACAGGCTGCGCGATCTCGTGGCCGGGCTCGCGACCGCCTGGGGGCTGCCGGCGGATTTCATCGCCTATCTGCGCGATCGCTGCCGCTGGGCGAACAGCCTGGTCGACCGCATCGTCTCCGAGCCGATCCAGCCGGTCGGCGCGGTCGCCGAGCCCTACGCGCTGTGGGCCATCGAGGCGCAGGACGGGCTCGTGCTGCCCTGCCGCCACGAGGCCATCGTCGTGACCGACGACCTGCCGCGCTACGAGCGGCTGAAGCTGCACCTGCTCAATCTCGGCCACACCTATCTGGCGGAGCGCTGGCTGGAAGGCGGCCGCGCCGCCGACGAGACCGTGCTGCAGATCATGAACGATCCCGCGATCCGCGCCGATCTCGAGGCGGTGTGGGCGGAAGAGGTGCTGCCGGTGTTCGCCGCCGAAGGCCTGGGCGAGGAAGCCGCGGCCTATGCCCGCGAAGTGCGCGACCGCTTCCTGAACCCGTTCCTGGCGCACCGCATCGCGGATATCGCGCAGAACCATGCGGAGAAGAAGCGCCGCCGCCTCGCGCCGGTGATCGCGCTCGCCGAGCAGCACGGGCTCGACATTCCCCAGACCCGGCTGCGCGCCGCCTGCGCGGGGCTCTGACCGCCAGCCGGCCTTGCGGGGCGCGGCGCGACCGGTCACCCCGCTGCACCGCCAAACCTGCCGACCGGATGAACAAGCCTGCCGACCGGATGAAATCGCCCGGCCGGCAGGAAATCGCCGGTCCCGGGAGCCGTGGTATCTCGTGATCGTTCGGTTCAATCTGAACGGGATATGCTCTAGGCATAGTCCGGCGTGAATCGCGGTTCGACTGATCCGGCCATGGAGGAGATGCTTCCATAGCCGTCGAGCCGGGCGGGAAGACGGGATAGGACGAGCGATGTCGCAGGCCGAGGTACCCCACGGCTCTCCGGGTGCCGGCACGACCGGTGGCCGGAGGCTCAGCCGTGGGCAGATGGTTCTCGCCGGCGCGCTTGTGGCCCTGGCCGTCTTCCTGCTGTGGGCGGTGCTTTCGTTCGGGCTTTCGGCGCGGTTCGCCGCGGAAGGCGAGCCGGAACGGGCGCTGTTCTGGCAGCGCGACAATTCCGATGCGCTGGTGCAACTGGCGCGGCGCGAGGCCGAACAGGGCCGGCTCGACGCCGCCCGCCAAGCGGCGCTCGCCGCCCTGCGCGCCGACCCGATGGAATACCGCGCGCTCGACGTTCTGTCCGACGTCGCCCAGCGGAGCGGCGATCCCGGGCAGGCCGACACGCTGATGCGGCTTGCCGCCGCGCGCATGTTCCACGACAGCGGCCTTCAGGCCCGGCTCGTCGCCAGCATGCTGCAGCAGGGCGATATCGACGGCGCGATCTATCGCATCGACGCCCTCGCGCGGACCTATCCCGAGCTTCAGCCCGATCTCTTCAAGCTGCTCGCCGCCCTCGCCGCCTCGCCGCAGATCCGGCCGCTCGTCGGGAACCGCCTTGCCATCAACCCGCCGTGGCGCGCCGCCTTCCTCGCGAGCCTCGTCCAGCAGCCCAACACGAACACACTCACGGCCCTGATCACGGGGCTTCAGGCCAGCGCCGCGCCGCCGACCGAGGCCGAGAAGCTGAACTATATCGCGCAACTCGTGAAGGCGGCCGAGTACAAGCCCGCGCACGATTTCTGGCTCGGCACGCTGGACAGCGAGACGCGGGCGCTCGTCGACCGGTCGCTGCTCGTCAACGGCGATTTCAAGCAGAAGAACGACGGGTCGCCGTTCTTCTGGCAGATCGGCAAGCTGCCGAACGTCGATATCCGCATCATGCGCAAGAACTTCCGCGACGAGGACAATGAGCTCAGGATCGAGTTCATGGGCGGGCGCGTCAACTTCCAGCATGTCATCCAGACGCTGCTGCTGCCGCCCGGCTCCTACGAGTTGCAGGGACAGGTGAGCATGACCCGGCTCAAGGTCGAGCGCGGCCTCGTCTGGCGGCTCTATTGCCTCGACCCGCAGGTCCGGCGGATGCTGGGCCAGACGAGCGGCTTCTCCGGTTCCAGCCCCTGGACGGGCTTCAAGTTCGAGTTCGTGGTGCCGGACGACAAGTGCGCCGCGCAGCGCCTCGATCTCGTGCTCAACGCCAAGACGAACCTCGACCGGGAGATCTCCGGCCGCATCGAGTTCGCCAACATGCGGATCGACCGCGTGGCGCCCGCCGACGACGGGGACCCGCCGGCGAACGCCCCGCAGGACGCGCCCCCGCAGGACGCCACACCGCAGGACGCTGCCCCGCAACCCTGAAGCCGGGCGGCCGTCGCACACGCGAATGCGTGTCAATTTCGCAACAGGCCGTGCGCTTTCGCGACCGGCCGCGTCTTCGACGGGCTCGCGCCTGCCGGCGCGCCTGGCGCCTATCCCGCTCAAACGAATGCGCTTTCGACGGCGGCGGCGGCGAGCGCGGCGGGCACCGCGCGGGCAGACTGGAATCTATATAAACTACTGTTCTTGCAAAAGAATCGGCTCTTGCGCACACAGGAAGCGTGCGCTTGGCCCGCCGGCCTTCTCCACGTGGCGGCGCGCACCAGAATCGCAACCGAAAGCGCATGGCCGACGCAGGCGACCCCGCCGGCGAGGCCGCCGCTTCGGCCGGCAGCTTTCGAGGTGTCCGAGCGGGAAGGCCCTGATGATGGCGTTTCGACCGAGAATGCAGACGCGGCTGGAAGGCGTCACCGTCGTGGACGACCTGCGCTATCGCGACTGGCACGGCGTGGTCGCGGACGTCTGGAACGTCTCGCTCGCCCGGGGCGCGCGCGGCGAATATCTCTCGCCCGACCCGCGCATGTTCATCGTGCTCGACAAGTCCGGCACCGGCGATATCCGGCTCGGCACGACGCCCGAGACGACCGGCGAGCTCGGCGGCGCCTGCGGGCACGCCATCAGCTACATTCCGGCGGACCTGCGGATCTGGTCGCGGGTGGAGGACGATTGCCGGCTGCGGCACCTCGACCTGCACTTCGACATGGCCGCCATCGGCGAGCGCTTCGAGGAGGGGCTCGACCGCGCGGTGGTGGAAACCCCGCGGATCGCCTTTTCCGACGAGCGGGTGCTCAGCATCGCCCGCCTGATCGCGGCGGAATGCCTGCAGCCCGGCGAACTCCACGGCCTCTACGGCGACAGCCTGACCACGGCGCTGTTCGTCGCCGCCTTCCAGATCGGCCGCAGGAAGGAGCGCAAGCACGCGCAGCTTCCGCCGTGGCAGTTGCGGCGGGCGACGGACTACATCGTGTCCCACTGCCTGCGCACGATCCGCCTGCAGGAACTCGCGGACCTGACCGGGCTGTCGCAGTCGCACTTCTGCCGCGCGTTCAAGGCCTCGACCGGCGTGCCGCCGCACCAGTGGCAGATGCAGGCGCGGCTTTCGAAGGTGAAGGACCTGCTCGCGCGGCGGGACCTGTCGCTGACGGATGTCGCGGTCGCGAGCGGGTTCTCGGACCAGGCGCACTTCACGCGGGTGTTCCGCCGCATGGTCGGGACCACGCCGGCGATGTGGCGGCGCAATCGCGGCGCGGGGAACCGCGCCGCCGAGCAGCCCGGCGAATACGCTCAATAACGTTCAACGCGCCGCAGGATGTTTCAATCGCACACCCGGCACTTCCTGTACACACGCCCACCAGACAGGAACCGGCACAGTTCATCTTATAATAATTATAGAATTGATGAACTCGTCGCAGCAGATGCGGTGGGTATGCGAACCATGATCTCCAGGCGTCATATGCGCTTCTTGCTTCTGGGCAGCTCGGCGGTGCTTTCCGGCCTCTGGCCGATGGCGGCCCTCTCCCAGGAGGCGAACCCGAAGGCCACAACCGGGGCCACGCAAGGCGCGGCCGAGGGCGGCCTTCAGCTCGAGGCCATCGACGTTCAAGGCCCCGGCGCGCTCAACGCCGGCACCGGGCCGGTCAACGGCTACGTGGCGAAGGACACCACCACCGGCTCCAAGACCGACACGCCGATCATCCAGATCCCGCAATCCGTCTCGGTGATCGGCCGCGAGGAGATGACCGACCGCGACGTGCAGAAGGTGGACGAGGCGCTGCGCTACACGCCGGGCGTGTTCACCCAGCCGTTCGGCTACGATTCCGACACCGACTGGCTCTATATCCGCGGCTTCGACGCGACCCAGACCGGCATGTTCCTCGACAACATGCAGCTCTATTCCTACGCGTTCGGCGGGTTCACGGTGGATCCGTTCCTGCTGGAGCGGGTGGAGGTGCTGCGCGGCGCATCCTCCGCACTCTACGGCAGCAGCAATCCCGGCGGCATCGTCAATATGGTGAGCCGGCGGCCGACGGGCGAGCGCATCCGCTATGTCGAGGGCGCCATCACCGCCGATCCGAACGGCCAGGGCGCGTTCGACATCGGCGACCGCATCGACCCGGAAGGCAAGTGGAGCTACCGCATCCTCGGCAAGATCAAGGGCGGCGACACCCAGGTCGAGCATGCCCAGCAGTTCCGCGGCCTGATCGCGCCGATGGTGTCGTTCCGGCCGGACGACGTCACCGACCTCACGCTCTACGCCAACTACCAGTACGACGACCTGAAGCACACCAACGGCTTCTTCCCCTATGTCGGCTCCGTCGTGCCGGCGCCGTTCGGCCGCATCAGCCGCGACTTCTTCTACAGCGAGCCCGATTCCGACACGCTGAAAGCCCACCAGACCATGGCGGGCTACACGTTCGAGACCGAGGCGTTCGACGGCATCAAGCTGTCCTCGAACACCCGGTACGCCCACCTGAACAAGTCCGAATACGGACCCTATCTCTACGGCTACTACGATCCGGCGACGGGGTTCGGCGGCCTGATGGAGCCGGTTTCGCCGGACTATCTGCTGAACCGCCTGAACTTCTCGGAGAGTTCGGTGGTCAACACCGTCACCTCCGACAACAACGCCACGGTGGAGTTCGCAACCGGGCCGGTGGCGCACACGCTGCTCGCGGGCATCGACTACAAGTTCTACCAGATCGACCAGAGCCAGGCGGTGGGCTCGGCACCGCCCATCAGCCCGATCAATCCGGTCTACACCAACGATCTGCCGGCCCTGTGGGCGCCCTATGTCGACGAGACCATCGACATGAACCAGATCGGCGGCTACCTGCAGGACCAGATGCGGTTCGGCGGCGGCTGGATCACCACGCTGAACGGCCGCTACGATTATGTCTGGATCAACCGCGACGACCACACCGCGGCCGATATCGACTATTCCGGCCGGCGCGGGGCCTTCAGCGGGCGCGCGGGCCTCGGCTACGAGTTCTCGAACGGCCTCGTGCCCTACGTCTCGGCGGCGAGCTTCTTCAACCCGCAGATCGGCACCGACGCGAGCGGACAGGCGCTGCCGCCGCAGACGGGCGAGCAATATGAAATCGGCCTGAAGTGGTCGCCGAGCTTCCTCGACGCGCTGTTCACCGTCGCGCTGTTCGACCTGACCCGCCGCAACATGGTGCAGTCGGTCGCCCCGCTCTACATCCCGCAGACCATCGGCGAGACCCGCACGCGCGGCGTGGAGTTCGAGGCGAACGCCAACAACACCAAGGACCTGAAGCTGGTCGGCGCCTTCACCGCCTACGACCTGCAGATCCGCAACGACGCCGATGCCGCGCTGATCGGCAACCAGCCCTATCTGGTGC
>JAEZMP010000446.1 GCA_023442215.1 Pseudomonadota bacterium | reverse complement strand
GTTGTAGACCTTGGTCACCGTTCCGGCGAGCACCGCAGAGAGCGACGCCTGTGTGATGGTGCCGATGTTGCCAGACAGCGACGTGGTGCTGAGGGTGTAGTTGGCGGCGTCGCTGCCGGTGAGCGTCAGACCGGAGACGGAGACACCGATGCCGGACCCCGCATTGGCGGTGGCGTAGGCGCCGGTCGCCGGCGAGATTTCCACGTCTTCGGAGCCGACGACACCGGTCAGCGTGAAGTTGCTCGACGCGAGGCTGGCGGTTGTGTTGCCGTTATAGACCTTGGTCACCGTCCCAGCGAGGACCGCGGACAGCGAGGCCTGTGTGATGGTGCCGATATTGCCGGAGAGCGACGTGGTGGAGAGGGAGTAGTTCGCAGCGTCGGTGCCGGTGAGCGTCATCCCGGAGACGGAGACGTTGATGCCCGAGCCTGCATTGGCGGTGGCATAGGTTCCGCTCGTCGGGGTGATCGCCACGTCGTCGGAGCCGACGACACCCGTCAGCGTGAAGTTGTTGGAGGCGAAGCTGGCGGTTGTGTTGCCGTTGTAGACCTTGGTTACCGTCCCCGCGAGGACCGCGGACAGCGATGCCTGTGTGATGGTGCCGATGTTGCCGGACAGCGACGTGGTGGTGAGCGTGTAATTGGACGCTGCGGTCCCGGTCAGCGTCAGGCCGGAGGCGGAGACGCTGATGCCGGAGCCGGCGTTGGCGGTGGCATAGGCACCCGTCGCTGGCGCGACCGCCACATTGTCGGAGCCGATGATACCCGTGAGGGTGAAGTTGTTGGAGGCGAGGCTGGCAGTTGTGTTGCCGTTATAGACCTTGGTCACCGTCCCTGCGAGCACCGCGGAGAGCGACGCCTGCGTGATGGTGCCGACGTTTCCGGAGAGCGAGGTGGTGAGAAGGGTGTAGTTGGCAGCGTCGGTTCCGGTGAGCGTCAGGCCGGAGGCGGAGACGTTGATGCCCGAGCCGGCATTGGCGGTGGCGTAGGCCCCGGTTGTCGGCGAGATCAGCACGTTGTCGGAATTGACGACACCGGTCAGCGTGAAGTTGTTGGAGGCAAGGCTGGCGGTGGTCGTACCGTCATAGACCTTGGTCACGGTGCCGGCGAACGTTGCGGTCAACGTCGCCTTGGCCACGGTGGCTACGTCGTCTCCATAGTAGAAGATGCGGTAGTTCTGACCCGAATCGCTGTTACCCGATTGATTCTGGTTGATGCTGATGGTGCTGGTGCCCGCCGGCGTCGTTGGCGCAAAGTCGATCGTGCGACCCGTCAGCATGATGCTGTCGCCCGCCGGCCCGAAGACATATCGCGCGGGGCCGCCAACCGAAATCGCCGATGTGGTCGTTGCGGAGCTGTCGCCATAGGTCGAGGTCGTCGAAACGCCTTTCACCCAGACAATCGGTGTCAACGCGTAGAGATCGGGGATATAGCCGGCGCTGGGCGGCGCCCAGGTCGTGTCGAAGTTCCAGCCTGCCGCGCTGGCAGTGGAGACGAAGAAGGCGGTATCCTGGAACTCCGCGAACGTGAGGTCGCCGGAGGTGGTGACGGTGCCCGAACCGCTCGCTACGCCCGGGGTGCTGCCCATCAGCCAGTAAGACGCCGCGATCGAGCCGTCGTTCGCTCCCACGAGGGCGCCGACAGTCGTGCCGGTTCCCCCCACGTAACCGAAAGCGTACGTTCTCTCGATGCTGCCCGTGTTGTAGCCGACGAGAGCGCCGATCACGTCTCCACCGTTCACGCCCCCGATCGCGAACGCGTCCTCGATGGTACCCGTGTTGATCCCGACGAGGCCGCCGCCGAAGAGCGGGTTGGCCCCTGACATGATCACGGGTCCGGTGGCAGATGCGACCGATATAGAGCCGCTGTTGGTGCCGACGAGCCCTCCGGCACCATTGTTGCCTGTCACTCCGACATTCGAGAACACGTTCTCCAATGTGCCGGCGTTGCTTCCGACGAGACTGCCGGTGCTCACGTCAGAGCCCGTGACGTAGCCGCTCACAAGACCGACATTCCGGATGACGGACGTGCCTCCGGTGTTCCCGAACAGACCCGCGTATGAATTTGCGAAAGCGGAACGGTCGATGGTCAGGTTGGAAATGGTATGACCCGTGCCGTCGAACGAGCCGTTGAACGCGTTGGACATGTCGCCGATCGGCGAAAAGCCGGATAACGTGTTCCACATCTGCGACGCTTGCGTGGTCGCCGAAAGATCGATGTTCGCACCGAGCGTATAGGCGGCGTCGAGGTTCAACGTCATCAGCTGCAGCTGGTGGGCGTTGACGATGGTCGCGGACCACTCCGACCGCAGGAACGGACGGGTCTCGTTGGGGATCAGGTACCAGGTGCCAGAGAAATCGAAGCCGGCATAGGTGCTTTCATCGAACGCATTGGCCGTGGTGAACGGCGTCACCGCGCTAGACGACGGATCGCTGCCGATCCCGACCGTCATTCCCGAGGTGTCGGTGTCCCAGTAGCTGGTGGAGATCGTGCCGGTGTCACTGCGACCGGCAAATCCGCCTGCGACGCAATTTACGGCTGCGCATGCGCTGCTGACGACCTCTCCCGTCGAATAGGCCTGCTGGATGTTTCCGTAATAATTGTCACCGACGAGGCCGCCGACCAGATAGTCGTTCCCATCCGACGACGAGGCGTTCAGCGTCACCGAGCCCGTCGCATAGGACTCCGAGATCGAGCCGTCCTGAAGGCTGCCGACGAGGCCGCCGACGGTTTCACCCGAATCCGGGTCGTCGTCGTCGAACACATCTCCGGTCGCATAGGAGCGCGTGACGGTGCCGGTGTGGCTGCCATCGCTGCTGTTCTTGAGGGTTCCAAGCAGGCCGCCGACGGCCCCACGCCCGGATACCGCGCCGCTGGCATAAGACTTGTCGATAGCAGTGCCGCCGGCATACCCGATCAGGCCGCCGGCCGAACCAGTCGAGGTGACATCGCCGGTTGCATAGAGGCTGTCGTAGGTTGCGCTCTCGGTATAGCCGACGAGGCCGCCGACCGACCACGCGCCTGAAATGTCGGCCGTGCTGTAGGAGGCCGAAACCGTGCTGCCGTCGTCGTGACCGATGAGCCCACCGACTTCACTTCCGCCGGTGATGCTGCCACCCACCAGCCCGATATTGCTGATGACAGCGGCATTGATTTGCCCAAAAAGCCCGACCTGGTTGGTCGATGGCCTTTGGATCGAAAGATTCGAGACGACGTGGCCTTGACCGTCGAATTTACCGGTAAAGGGTGAACTGCTGCTGCCGAGTGGCACGAACCCGGCGGTGCTCCAGATCCCCGCGGCATTCGCGCCGGATGTCATGCTGGCGTCGATGTCGGACGAGAGCGAATAGACGCCGGCCGGATTGGCGTTCGCCAGCTGCAACTGGTGTGCGTTGGAGATGAAGATCACGCCGTTCACGCTCGGCGCTGCCTCCCAGCGTCCGATCGGGCGCATCTCGCCGTCCTGGTACCAGACGGTGCTGAAGTCCCAGCCGGAATAGGAGCTTGATTGCCGGGCATCGGCCGTCGTCAGGCCAAAATTATCGGTCGACCCGGCAGAACGGGCCTGGCCGGTGGTTCCCGTGTCCCAATAGGAACTGGAGACGGTTCCCCACGTGGTATTACTGCCGACAAGGCCGCCGACATTGCTGGTGCCCGTGACGGCGCCGCTCGCATAATTGGTGTCGATGGTGGCGTCCTGATTGGTTCCGACGAGACCGCCGACATTGTCCGTGCCGGTGACGCTGCCAAGGGCGTAGGAGGTCCCAACCAGACCATAATTGATGCCAACGAGCCCGCCGGTGTTCGACGCACCCTTGACGGAGCCAGTCGCATAGGAGTTCTGCACGACCGCGCCGTTCATGCCGACCAGCCCGCCGACGAAGTCGCCGGTGGCCGTCACCGCTCCGGTGGCATAGGTCTCGGAGACGGTGTCTCCGGTGATGCCGGCAACGCCGCCGACATAACTCTGGCCATTCACCGCGCCCGTCGCATAGGACCGGGTTATGGTCGCCTGAGAGTTTCCGGCGATTCCTCCGACATAATCGACGCCGGTCACGGAGCCGGTCGCAGAGGAGTTCCAGATGCCGGCACCGCCACCGGAATTGAGCCCGACGAGGCCCCCGACGAAGGAGTCGCTGCCGATCACGGTCAGGTTGGTCGACACGTTGGAGACTTTGCCGGCTGCTATGCCCGCCAGCGCGCCCACGCTGCCTTTGCCGATCACGCTACCGTAGACAAGGCTGACGTCACGAACGGTGGAGCCATAATTCGCATTGGCGAACAGGCCGACATTGTCGACGGTCGGCGCGTCGATCTCCAGATTGGAAATGGTGTTGCCGAGGCCGGTGAAAACGCCCGTGAAGGAGCCGGTGATCAAGGCATTGGTATAGACGGTGCCAGTGGCATCCAGATTCTGGGCAAGGGCATATTTACCCGACAGGCCGGTACTATCGATCGCGTCGAGATCGGCCATAGAATGAATCAGGGTGTAAGTCTGAAGCGATCCGGCCGTGCCGATCCGAAGGGTCGCGCTGGCACCGGAAAGGGTGATCGGCGCATTGACGATATAATCGTAGCCGGAGCCGTACTGGATGACGAGTCCGGCACTGTTGCCGGTCGCTGTGACGGGCGCGTTGAAGATGACGTTGGCGGCCGCCGCAAGCGTCAGCGTGTTGTCGGTCGACCAGGACACCGGGACCGTAACGACGATGTTGCCTTCCTCGGTTCCGGTGCCAGTGGACCCGCTCGTCGACACGGTCACGTTGGCGCTCTGGAGGGCATTCTGGAGCGTGTCGACGTTGAGAAAAGCCTCTTCGCCCATCGCGCTGACGTTCGGCGGGACTGTGGTGGCCGAGTTGGCCCCGTCATAGATCGTCAGGTTATAGGGATCGAGGAGGAGCGTTCCCGTCGTGCCGTTCTCTGCGGTGAGATCGACGCTGCCGCGGAAATCCAGGACTGCCTTTCCGGAGATTTCGACGTCGCCGCCGTTAGAGCCGCGCCCGCCGTGGGCGGTGACAGAGCCTTCGAACGTTGTCAGATCGTCCGACCACACCACGACC
>JAEZMP010000429.1 GCA_023442215.1 Pseudomonadota bacterium | reverse complement strand
GAATGGCGCCCCGGCGCACGCGAGGCCAGTCGGCGGCTGGCCGCGTTCCTCGGCGACGGGCTCGCCGGCTATGCCGTGCGGCGCGACGATGTCGGCGCGGACGCGACCTCCGGCCTTTCGCCCTATTTGCGCTTCGGCCATCTCTCGCCGCGGCGGCTTTTCCATGCCGTGCGCGACCGGGCCGGGGCGGACGGGCTCGATGCCGACGGTGCCAAGTTCCTCGCCGAACTCGGCTGGCGCGAGTTCTGCCGCGAACTGCTCGACCAGTTCCCGGCGCTTCACGACGAGCCGATCGATCGCCGCTTCACGGCGTTCCGTTGGCGCGACGATCCGGTGGGGCTCGCGGCGTGGCAGCAGGGGCGGACCGGCATTCCGCTCGTGGACGCGGCGATGCGCTGCCTGTGGCAGACCGGGTTCATCCACAACCGGGCGCGGATGGTCGCCGCGTCGTTCCTGGTCAAGCACCTGATGATCGACTGGCGGGCGGGCGAACGCTGGTTCTGGGACACGCTCGTCGATGCCGACGTCGCCAGCAACCCGGCGAGCTGGCAGTGGGTCGCGGGCTGCGGCGCGGATGCAGCGCCCTTCATCCGCATCTTCAATCCGGTCCGGCAGGGCGAGCGGTTCGATCCGGCCGGGCGCTATGTGCGCCGCTTCGTGCCGGAACTCGCCGGGCTGCCGGACAGCGTCATCCATCGGCCCTGGGAGGCGCCGGCCGACGTGCTGCGCGCGGCAGGCGTTCGGCTCGGCGAGACCTACCCGCGGCCGGTGGTCGATCTCGATGAAGGCCGCAAGCGCGCGCTCGCGGCCTTCGAGGACATCCGCCGGGACGCTTGAAGCCCCGGGCGTGGCCGTCTCAGAGGCTCGTGAGCTTTAACGCCGCCTCGCCATAGCGGGCGCCGGAGACGGCGGAAGGCGGCACGGCGGCGGCGATGGCGGCCAGATCGTCGGCCGAAAGCGCGAGGTCGACGGCGGCGATGTTGTCGGCGAGGTGCTCGATGCGGCGCGACCCGGGGATCGGCACGATGTCGTCGCCCTGATGAAGCACCCAGGCGAGGGCGAGTTGGGCGGCGGTGACGCCCTTCGAGGCGGCGACGCGCTCCAGCGTGTCGACGAAGGCGAGGTTCGCGGCGAAGTTCTCCGCCTCGAAGCGCGGCAGCGTGCGGCGGAAGTCGCTCTCCGGCAGCGCCGCGAGGTCGCGCAGCTTGCCGGTGAGGAAGCCGCGGCCGAGCGGGCTGTAGGGCACGAGGCCGATGCCGAGTTCGCGGCAGGTCGGCAGGATTTCCGGTTCCACCTCGCGAAACCACAGCGAATATTCGCTCTGCAGCGCGGCGATGGGATGGACCGCGTGGGCGCGGCGCAGCGTCTCCGGCCCGGCCTCCGACAGCCCGAGATAGCGCACCTTGCCCTCGCGGACGAGATCGGCCATCGCGCCGACGGTGTCTTCGATGGGCACGGCGGGATCGACCCGGTGCTGGTAGAGGAGATCGATCGTCTCGATGCCGAGCCGCTTCAGCGAGGCTTCCGCGACCGCCTTGACGTGTTCGGGCCGGCTGTCGGTGCCGGCCATGCGCTGGAAGCCGTCGCCGTCGGGCGCGATTCGGAAGCCGAACTTGGTGGCGATGATCACCTTGTCGCGCACCGGGGCGAGCCCCTTGCCGACGAGCTTCTCGTTGGTGAAGGGGCCGTAGACCTCGGCAGTGTCGAACAGGGTGATGCCGAGATCGACCGCGCGGCGCAGGGTCCGGATCGCGTCCGCCTCGTCCTGGCCGCCGTAGGCGTGCGACATGCCCATGCAGCCGAGGCCGATGGCCGAGACGGTGAGACCGGAACCGAGGGTGCGGGTTTTCATGACAGTTCTCCGAAGCGCGGCAAGGCGGCGGCGGGACAGGAGCCCGGTCGCTGCCGCCGCGCGAACTGTGTCACCGGATCGCCGCGCGGATTAGCCATGCAATCGAGAACGCGTTGATCTAATCTGTTCATCAATGGTGCGTCGATCCGATCTTCCGGCTCTGGTCCTGTTCGCCGAGGTAACGGCGCGCGGCAGCTTTCGCGGCGCCGCGCGGGCGCTCGGGCTGTCGCCCTCGGCGGTCAGCCACGCCATCACCGGGCTGGAGGATGCGCTGGGCGTGCGGCTGCTGGCGCGAACCACCCGCAGCCTCGCCCCGACCGAAGCCGGCCGGCGCCTTTTGGAGCGGCTGCGCCCGGCGCTCGGCGAGATCGAGGAGGCGGTGGACGCGGCGCTCGCCGAACAGGGGCGTATTTCCGGGCTGCTGCGCCTGACCGTCTCCTATTCGGTGGCGGAAACGGTGCTCGTGCCGCTCGCGCTCGGCTTCATGGCGGCCTATCCGGATGCGGTCGTCGAGATCGTCGCCGACGACGGCTTCGTCGACATCGTCGCGGACGGGTTCGACGCGGGCATCCGCTTCGACGATGGCCTGGAGCAGGACATGGTGGCGGTGCGCTTCGGTGGGCCGCAGCGCGCGGCTGTCGTGGCCGCGCCAGCCTATCTCGCCCGCCACGGCCGTCCGCTGACGCCGGACGATCTCACCGGCCATGCCTGCATCGGCCGGCGATTCCCGAGCGGGCGGCTCTATCGCTGGGAGTTCGAGCGCGACGGCGCCGAGTGCATCGTCGACGTTTCCGGCGCGCTCGTGCTCAACGACAGCCGGCTGATGCTGCAGGCCGTGCTCGGCGGCGCCGGCATCGCCTATCTGATGGAGCCGTTCGTGTCGGCCCATGTCGCGGAGGGGCGGCTGGTGCGCCTGCTCGAGGACTGGTGTCCGGCCTTTTCCGGCTATTGCCTCTATTATCCGAGCCGCAAGCAGATGCGCCCCGTCCTGCGGGCCTTCCTCGATTATTGCGCCCGGGAAGCGGCGACGTTCGGAGCCACGACCGCAGGACAGCCGGGATAGCGCGCTACGGCGCGGGGACGAACGCGGCCTGGACCTCGGCGGGCGCGTCGATGCCGTTGGCGAGAAGAACCTGAAGCAGAACCCGCGCCTTCGCCGGATTGTAGC